>CAYNUT010000021.1:0-30975 GCA_964400595.1 uncultured Neobacillus sp.
TTTATTCCAGGGAGCCCGCAACCGGTACGAAAATCTTTTCATAATGATAATCCCCATCTGCTTCATGGATTTTGATAACAGACGCATTTTCAACCGGTTTAAAGCCTTTCAATTCTTCTAAAGGCCAGTTCATGAGAAAAGTCAGCAGCATTTGGATAAAAGCGGCGTGCGACACAATGACCACATTGTCATACCGCTGCTGCTGTTTAACCCGGTTCATGACAGTGTGCATAAACATGGTGGCCCGCAGGTACACATCTGCCAGTGACTCGCCGTTATGAAAGCGGAAATAAAACTGTCCTGCCGCTTTAAACTCCTTTTTCACTTCCGGAGGACGGTCGTTAAAATCATAGAGATTCCCCAGCTCCCATTCTCTTAATAGCGGGTTTTCGAAGATTGGAATCTGCTCTGGCAGCAAGGAATGAATCGTCTTTGCCGTTTGCATCGTCCGCAAATAGGGTGAACTGTATAACACTGTCTTTTCATTTAAAAATGATTGCATAAATTCAGCTGTTTTTTGGGCCTGCATGTGCCCTAATTCAGTCAAGCTATGCTGGGAATCATGGGTATGAGCCATCCTTGTCCGATCCACATTATGCTCAGATTCCCCATGACGGATCACATATATGTTCAAGTAACTCAACTCCTTCATCACTTCTAATCCCTTTATATTTTACCAAGAAAACAATTACCATTTTTCTTAAATTAATAGACAACTTAGTTCACGATACGACAATTGGGTGTCAGGCACCGCCCCACACCAACAAATGTACATGTAAAAAGCACACCCCCACTAATTTTTAACAAAATATAGGGTTAAATACCTAGTTCGTTGACATTTTTCGACATTTTTCGAATTTTTTTAGTGATACAATGGGGCTGTAATAGTGCCAATAGGATCTACATTTTTGATTTTAACTTAGGAGTGTCATGAATGGTCTTATTCAAAAGAAGGCAGCTGTTAATTTACTTTACGCTCTTCCACTTTATTGGATATTATATCTGGCTCTTTTTTATCGGCCCAACGAATGAGACTGCCAGAACCTTGGGCGGTGATCTTTTTTCGATAACAGCACCGCTCGTTTCTTCTATTATTCTTTTTCTCGTTTATAAAAGATTTCAGGAGAAGGACTGCTGCTTTTGGCTGCTCATCTCATTAGGGTGTTTTAGTTATTTCATTGGCGAAGGAATTTGGATTTATTATGAGAACTATTTACATATTGAGGTGCCGATGCCGGGCTGGGATGATTTCTTCTACATGCTGCAAATTTTATTTTATTTACTTGCCTTCTTTTATAAAATTCGCAAGAACCGTCGAAGCCTGAACCTTATTAAGTTTATCATCGATACATGGATTATCATGACTGTGGCTATTGTCTTTAGCTGGCACTTCATTGTACAGGAGCTGTTCACGCAGCATTATGAATCAACTCTGCAGTTATCCGTCACGATTGGATATTTAATTGGAGATTTAATCCTTTTATATTGTGCTATCAGCTTTTACATAGGGTCTAACAACTTTTTTCCTTCAAAAGTTTTAAACATTATTATCATAAGTTTACTCGTACAAGTTTTTGCCGATTCCGTCTATCTATTTTATAACGTGAATCATATCTATATGTCAGGAAGCAGCATTGATCCTTTCTGGTCGCTCTCTTTATTATTAATGGGAATTTCCGGGGTCTATGCCCTTGAAATCCAGCCGGACACAGGACCTGAAAAGAAAAGACAGTATTCCTTTAAAGACAATATCTCATTACGATTATTACTGCCTTATTTATGCGTCATTCTTTTATTTACGATAATTGTGCTCCAATTTAAAGAAATTAATAGTTTGATAACAGGCTCAGCCATTGCGATTCTTTTAGTTCTGTTCCGGCAAATCTTTACCACAATCGAAAATCAATCATTGTTATTCAAGTACTATATGCTTACAGAGCAGCTGGAGCATAAAATTGAGGAAAGAACAAACGAGCTAAGTTCAAAAAATCGCCAGTTGACTGCAACCGTTCAAAAAATGAAGCATATGGCATTTCATGATGCTTTAACAGGACTACCAAATAGACGTTTGTTTTTAGAACGATTGTTAACTGCGTTAGATGAAGCAAGAAGGAACCGCGAGAAAATAGCGGTGGTCTTTATCGATTTGGATCGCTTTAAAAATATTAATGATACGCTTGGCCACGAATTTGGTGATTTGCTGTTACAACATGTTTCAAAGCAGATGTCGAAGTGCCTGCGAAAAAATGATACCATCTCCCGCCAAGGAGGGGATGAGTTTACGATTATTTTCGATAAAATTAAAGCCAAAGAAGACGTTATTCCTTTAATTGAGCAGCTTCAAGCAATTGTTACAAAACCGATAGTAATAAAAGGGCAGGAATTGCATGTTTCAATGAGTATTGGCATTGCCACTTATCCAAAGGACGGCACCAATGCAGAAGAGTTAATGAAAAATGCAGACATGGCCATGTATTGCGCTAAGGAAGAAGGAAGAAGTACCTATAAATTATTTTCGAAGGATATGAATCAAACCATTTCAAGAAAAATGACCCTTGAAAGCGGACTTCGAAAAGCAATTTCCAATGATGAATTTGTCATGTACTATCAACCACAGGTGAATATACATACCGGGGAGGTAGTTGGGGTTGAGTCGTTGATACGCTGGAATACTGTCGAAGCCGAGATGGTCTCGCCAAAAGAGTTCATTCCCTTAGCTGAAGAGACCGGTTTGATTATTCCCATTGGAGAATGGGTTCTCTATACTGCCTGTAAGCAGGGTAAAATCTGGCATGATGCAGGATACAGCCATTTAAAGGTGGCCGTAAACTTATCCCCTTTGCAATTTCTTCATGAGGGCTTGGTGGATATGGTTGCTGATGTTCTTCGGAAGACTGGTTTTAATCCGTACTATTTGGAGCTGGAAATAACCGAAGGCGTTGCAGTTGAGGATGTAGAACAGGCGATTAAGAAAATGCAGGTTCTGAGGCATTTAGGGGTAAGAATCGCGATTGATGATTTCGGTACAGGCTACTCTTCCTTAATATACTTAAAAAGATTTCCGATTACCTCGTTAAAAATTGCCCAGCCGTTTATTCAAGATATTACGGCGAATCAAGAGGATCGCTCCATAGTCGAAGCGATAATTTCCATCGCCCACACACTTGGGCTGACTGTCATCTCGGAAGGGGCAGAATCAGAGGAACAATTGCACATTCTTAAAGGGCTGCATTGTGATGAAATTCAAGGGGACCTCTTTAGCAAACCGTTAACCGTCCTGCAGTTAACCGCCCTGATCGAAAGCGGGAAGCCCGAAAAACTTAGGAAAACCATCTAATACTATAGAAAAAAGTGAAATAGGGACTGCCCTCCTATTTCACTTTTTGTGTTATTTAAGGGTTCACTTTTGTGTTAAACACTTGCTTGCCGTCTTTATATTCTAAAACTGCAGCTGATTTAACAATATGACTTTTGGTGCCAGGCACTTTTACTAATGTATTTCTTTTACCTATGCTTCTTTTTGTGCCAAAGGTTCGGCCTCTTGTCTTCTGATGATATGGACCAGGAGGTAAACAAGTGGTGTGGTTAGGATGGCAGCAGCGAATTTGAAAATATATTGGGTTAAAATCAGGCTTCCCAGTACAGCGGGCGGCATGGTACCGTAGAAGGCAATGGTAATGAAGATGGCTGTATCAATTAATTGGCTCAGCATGGTAGAGGCATTATTTCGCAGCCATAATTTTTTCTGCCCATGAATCTTCTTTAACCGGCTGAACACGAAAACATCCAAATTTTGACTAACGGCATAGGAGATTAAACTGGCTACAATCACCCTAAAACTTCCGTTTAGAATTGTTTCAAATGCTGCCTGGTCTTTAAATACCGGCGCGGCCGGAAGGTGGATGGTAAGGGTAATGAACACAAGGGCCAGGATTTGGGTAATCAGCCCTGCCTGAACCGTTCTCCGGCCTTCTTTTTTTCCATAAACTTCGACAATGACATCAATAATTGGATACGTAAAAATATAAATTATAACGGCAGCTGGCAAAATTGCAAAGCTTCCAATATTAAAAAGCTTGACAGCAACGATGTTGGCAAGTATTAGGAGTCCGACAAAAATTCCATTTAAGTAAAAAATCATTTGTTTATTCACTTCCTTAGCGATTATCTATTTTTTCCGGATAGAGGTCATGGTTCATTAATCGGAACTGGGCCATTTCTTCATACTTGGTGCCAGGTTTCCCGTAGTTGCACCAAGGATCGATGGAAATGCCGCCCCTTGGTGTGAATTTCCCCCAAACCTCAATATAGCGCGAGTCAAGCAGCTTGATTAAATCATTCATAATGATGTTGACACAATCTTCATGGAAATCGCCATGATTTCGGAAGCTAAAAAGATATAATTTCAACGATTTGCTTTCAACAATTTTTTTATCGGGAATATAAGAAATGTACATCGTGGCAAAATCAGGCTGACGGGTCAGCGGACAAAGGCTGGTAAACTCCGGGCAATTAAATTTCACGAAATAATCGCGCTCCGGGTGTAAGTTATCAACAGCTTCCAATACCTCTGGTGCATATTCAAATGAATAGGCTGTGCCTTGATTGCCTAAGAGTGTTAAATCCTTTAATCCTTCTTCATGTGTTCGTCCAGACATAAAAAAACCTCCTGTAAAAATGTTTCCCAACACTATTACAGGAGAGTCTCCGATTCACCATTCTATTGAAAAAACTAAACGGACGGCAATAAAAAAGCCACATCCGTATGGACATGGCTTATTGTCATGAATCCATAGTTTTTTATAGAGGGTATCAGCTATGAACCTCTCCCGTTCAAGTACGGGTATTCTCTTCCACTATATGATAAAGAACCCTCCATCATTCGTCAAACACATTTTTATTGTAATTTTTCCCTGAAGGTGTATACCGGAAAAAACTTTTACCTTTGCCTACCAGCCCCGGCTCGCACCGCCTCCGCCGGAGGAGCCGCCTCCGCCGCGCGAACCCCCTCCTCCTCTGCCTCCGCCGCGTCCCACGATGGATAGGAGGAGATAGGTCAGGGTTCCGCCAAAAAATTTAAAATCAAGGAAAACAAGGACAATGACGATAAGTACAATCAACCATCCCGGAATCCCTATTCCTTTATCTGCCGGTGCGGCTGGTGCAGGGGCGGGGATGCCGCCCTCCCCTTCAATACCGTATTCGGCGAGGACCTCTTTTCCCAAGGTTTTATAGGTTTCCACCACCGCTTTATCCGGCTGTTTATTTTTTAAATAGGGAATAGCATATTCATCAAGAATCCGGCCTGCTTTCCCATCCGGAATTCTGCCCTCAAGCCCATACCCCACTTCAATCCTTATTTTTCGTTCAGCTATAGATACAACAAGCAATACACCATTGTTTTCCTTTTTATTCCCGATTCCGTACTGGCGAAAAGCTTCATTGGCGTATTCTTCAATCGTCCGGCCGCCGATGGTATCTACAGTCAAAACGGCAACCTGCGCGGTTGTTTGATTCTCGATACTTCGCCCTAAATGAACTAATTCTGCTTTTTCAGTTTCATTTAATACATGGGCAAAGTCCTGAACATATATGTCTCCAACTGGAGTGGGAATTTGGATATCCTCAGCAAGTGCATGGCCTGCACCTAGAAAAATAGTGACGAACACCATTAGAAAGCTGAAGAATCTCTTCGCTTTCATTACCCATTGCCCCCAAAGTCAACCTTCGGGGCTTCCTGTGCCTTTGGATCGGCTTTAAAGTACTCTTTTTGATCAAATCCTGTCATTCCCGCTATGATTGAACCAGGAAATCTTTTTATTTTTTTGTTATATTCTGCCACCTGATCATTATAATCTTTTCTCGCTACGGCAATTCTATTTTCTGTTCCGGCCAGTTCATCCATTAATTGCGTAAACTGCTGGTCTGCCTTAAGGTTCGGATAATTTTCCACTACGACCAGCAGGCGGCTCAAAGCGCCAGACAATTCAGCGTTAGCCGTCGCTTCCTCCTGCGGTGTTTTTGCACCCGCTAGTCTCGCCCTTGCATCTGAGATGGAGGCAATGACTTCTTTCTCATGAGAAGCATAGCCTTTTACGGTGCTGACAAGGTTCGGAATGAGGTCGAGCCTTCTTTGCAGCTGATTTTCGATCTGACCATAAGACTGGTTGACGTTTTCTTCCAAAGTGACGAAATTGTTATAGCTGGACATCAACATCAGGCCAAAAATAACAATGACAGCAATGACAACTCCAATAGTAATAGTACCCTTTTTCAAAACAACCACGCTCCTTTCTCACTTCTAGTATATATCACAACAAAAATAAGTACCCTTATTTTAACAACTTTTCAATTTATTATCAGAAACACTGTATTTACCTTTCAATGCACCCTTAAAATGAAGATTGTGCTATTACTAAAAATGGTGTCAGGCACCATTCGTGGACATTTTCACGAATTTGTCCGCCTCCAGTGGACAATGATGGTTTTATTTTTTCTCCAGCTCAAGCAGGATTAAGCGGGAGGTATAGTCTTTTTTGATTAGGGGCAGGTTAAGGCCGATTATCATTAGTTCATCTCCGTAGAAGTCCTTTTTGCTTTTATCTATTCGGTATTTCCCTCTTGGGTTCAAGCCTTTCAACTTTAGGCGTTGAAAGGGCGGGTTAGGGGCTGCCAGTGTTTTATAGTAGAATACGACTGCTTTCTCCTTGTCCGCAGCAACGTACATCCATGCTGTATCCATCCCTTCAAATGGATTCAACAGTCTATATTGATCACCAAAGCAGACGATTTCCTTGATTTGATGATAGAGCTTGATTTGCTTAATCACCACCTCTTTATCTTCACTGCATATCCTATCGATATTTAATTCAAAACCGAAATTGGCTGCCATGGCCACGTGGCATCTCATCAAAAGCGGAGTGGCCCTTCCCACCTGGTGATTCGGCACCTCCGATACATGAGCCCCCATGGTAATTGCGGGATAAACAAGACTTGTTCCATATTGAATTTTTAATCTTTCTGCCGAATCGGTATCATCACTGGTCCATGTCTGCGGCATATAGTACAGCATTCCCGGGTCAAAGCGGCCTCCGCCGCCCGAACAGCTTTCAAATAAAATTCGGGGAAATCTTGCGGTCAGTGTTTCCAGAATCCTATACAAGCCGAGCATATAGCGATGTGCCGTTTCCTTTTGCCTTTCCGGCGGAAGCAGACTGGAACCCGCCTCTGTCATGTTGCGGTTCATATCCCATTTAACATAAGAAATCGGCGCACTATTGAAGACATTCGTCATTGTTTCAATCAGCCAATCACAAACGTCTTTCCGGCTTAAATCAAGGACTAGCTGGTTCCTCGATTCGGTCCTCTTCCTCCCTGGGACATGCAGACACCAGTCAGGATGCTGCCGGTACAAATCACTGTCTGGTGACACCATTTCCGGCTCAACCCACAATCCGAACAGCATTCCCGCTTTTCGGATATAGTCTGCAATGCCCTTCAGCCCGTTTGGCAGCTTATTCTTATGAATAAACCAGTCCCCGAGCGAACTTTTATCATTGTCGCGGCGCCCGAACCAGCCATCATCTAAGACAAAAAGCTCAATTCCAAGTTCTTTTCCCGCATCGGCCATATCCTTTAATTTCTTCTCGGTAAAATGAAAATTAGTTGCCTCCCAATTATTGATAAGAATCGGGCGTGTTTGATCCCGGTATACGCCCCTGCAGACTCTGTCCCGCAAAAACTTATGAAAGGTTCGCGACATCCCTCCAAGACCATCACCAGAGTAAACCATCAATGCCTCCGGCGTTCGAAACGTTTCCCCCTGCTTAAGCAGCCAGGAAAAATCAAACGGATTGATTCCTATGCTGAGCCGTGCAGATTGAAAAGGATCCACTTCAATAGAAGCTAAGAAATTCCCGCTGTAAACAAGACATACACCATAAACGTCTCCGTGGTCCTCGGAAGCCCCTTTTGACAGTAGAGCTATAAACGGATTATGGCGGTGGCTGCTTGCCCCCCGGGCAGAAGAAATCATTTGCATCCCGTGATGCAGCGGCTGCCTTTCAATATGACGCTCACGCCCCCAGGTTCCGTGAAGATGCAGCCATTCCCAATCGGCCTGATGAAAATCAACCGACATGCTCATGCACCTATATATTTCGACATCATGGCTGCCGCGGTGCTCAAACTTAACCGATCTTGCAATGACATCATGGTGGTGATAAATTGTGTAATTTAAGGACATCCCGATTCCAAGCAGTGAATCAACCATCGTAATCACCAATGTTTCCGCTTCGGCTTCTTCTTCCACATAGGCCGCGGGCAATCCCTTTGGAGAATGTTTACCCTGATATATTTCATGGGAGTCGTAAACAAATTCGGTAATGGTCGACCCATCGGCAGCAGAACGCAGCTGATAGGCAGGCATTCTGAAATCGCCGTTTCCATACGCGGGATATTCCTGTGGTAGTGTGTCCAGCGATAAATTTTTAACCTCCTGTGCCGCTGCTGCTGGTGGGGAAAATGTCCTGCCCTTATAGGCAAGAATCGAAGAAGGCTGAAGAACCTCGACCCTCCGTCCCCAGTACAAGTGGGCTGGATACCTGCCAGCAACAATCTGAATCAAATAACTAACCCTGCTATTAAACAAATGAAAAACACTTTCCCCCTCATCCCAAACAATTGGCATAAACATCCTCCTCGCAGTAGAAATGGTGTCAGGCACCACTCGTGGACAAATCCCCCAAAATGTCCGCCACAGGCGGACATTGCGGTTTGTATGTTTTCTTTAAATTATAAGAAAATAAGTTGGAGATATTTTTCTACTGTGTGCTTTCTGTGCTATATTTTTTCTAGATTATCATTAGGACGTGTCTGGTATGCATTATTTCATTAATTTAATTGAACATTTTGGATATTTCGGAATTATCCTTGCCTTAGTGGGGGGAATCGTCGGCCTGCCAATCCCGGATGAGGTCCTATTAACCTATGTTGGCTATATTATTTTCCAAGGAAAGATGGCTTTTATCCCATCTCTGCTCTGTGCATTTGCCGGAGCCTGTGGCGGGATTTCCATAAGTTATTTTTTAGGAAAAAAGCTGGGACTGCCATTTTTAAAGAAGCATGGTCCTAAACTTCATATAACGGGGGAAAGATTGAATAAAACAAGAAATTTGTTTACAAAACTAGGGCCCTTTCTCCTTTTTATTGGCTATTTTATCCCAGGGGTAAGGCATGTGACCGCTTATCTCTCCGGGATTAACGGCTTCAATGTTAAAAAGTTCGCCCTTTTTGCCTACACCGGTGCTTTCACTTGGTGCCTCACATTCATTTCCTTAGGAAGGGGACTGGGAGAGAACTGGATTCTGGTCGAAACCTATATTGTTAAATACAGAATTTATTTCCTGTTCCTATTGATCATTGGAATAATCCTTGTTTATGCCTATTGGCGAAAAAACAGATTAGTGAGGAATATATAAAAATAAAATAAGGGCCTCCGCGAGGAGGTCCCTATTCTGCATTAATCACGAACCGCTGCTGCTTGACACCCGTTTCTGAGAAAACCCGTTCCACATACTGAATTTCTTTTTCTGACATTAGCATAACGGTTGAACTTCTCGTCCCGTAACCTTCGATTTTAATAAACAGCGGCGAAAGCATTCTTTCCCATTCCAATGAAAGACCAGTGCTAGGAAGCAGTTCATCCGGGGCAGGTTCTGAATGCTGCAGCAGTTCGAAAAGCTTCCGGATTAAATTCCCCTCATGACACTCGTTCATTACCCCGGTCAGGCCTTCTCTCCCGCTTTTCACTTTCGGCCATTCAGTATTTAAAAGATGATTGCTGACACCGTATATTCCTGGCTCAAGTCTTCTCAGCATTTCCCCCACATTGGAGTAATAATATAGGTTATTAAGATCCCCTGCCAATAAGTTATAGCCAGGATACAAGGCATTTTTTTGCACCAGGCCATCCATATAATCCTTTACATTTCCTTTATATTTCAAGGCTTCTGCCACCAGCTCACCGCGCGAGCGTTTTCCTTCCGCCTTCTCCTTTGGATTGCGATAATTGGTCAAAGCAGCAAAACGGCCTTTTGTTGTGACCCCCATCCAAGTTCCCATTTTTTCTAAATCCCGTCCTGCAAGGATCTCCGGAGTGTCTTCCCAAAAATGAGCCGCTGCCGTCGGCCTTTGAAAAAATTCGTCCCGGTTTGACGCGACAATCAACGGATAGTCAGAATGAACCCGGTAAGCAAACAGGATTAAACACATGAATATCACTGCCTTTTTAGAAAAAACTTACCACATTTACAGCCGGGAGTAAAAAAGAAGGCACCATGTGAAGAATTTCCACATAGTGCCTGACAGCCAACTATTTTATTTAAATGCTCTGGCAGCATTCACGGCTTTTTTCCATCCAGTGTAAAGATTTTCTCTTGTTTCTTCGGACATATCCGGTATAAACGCTTTGTCCATGTTCCATTGTGCAGCGATTTCTTCTTGGCTTTCCCAGTAGCCTACGGCTAATCCTGCCAGGTAAGCTGCCCCTAATGCGGTTGTTTCTTTAATTTCCGGGCGTTCTACCGGTACATTCAGCACATCGCTCTGGAATTGCATTAAGAAATTGTTGGCAACCGCTCCGCCGTCTACACGCAATGCTTTAAGCGAAATGCCGGAATCCGCTTCCATAGAAGTCAAAACATCTTTTGTCTGGTAGGCAAGGGATTCTAAGGTTGCACGGACGAAATGGTCTTTTGTTGTACCGCGGGTTAAACCGAATACTGCACCGCGCACATCACTATCCCAATATGGTGTTCCAAGTCCGACAAAGGCCGGAACAACATAAACGCCGTCAGTTGAATCTACATTAGCAGCGTGTTTCTCACTTTCAAGGGCATTATCAAACATGCGAAGTCCGTCACGGAGCCACTGAATTGCAGAACCTGCTACAAAGATACTTCCTTCTAACGCGTACTCTACCTTTCCGTTAATTCCCCATGCGATGGTTGTTAACAAACCATGCTCGGATTTAACAGCCTGCTCACCGGTATTCATCAGCATGAAGCAGCCTGTACCATAAGTATTTTTTGCCATTCCCTTTTCATAGCAGGCTTGTCCGAACAAAGCGGCCTGCTGGTCACCAGCAACACCGGCAATCGGCACATTGCAGCCAAAGAAATGGTAGTCAACTGTTTCACTGTATACTTCAGAGGATGGGCAGACTTCCGGAAGCATCGAAGCTGGTACCGTAAGAATTTCTAATAGCTCTTCATCCCACTTAAGATCATGAATATTATACATTAATGTTCTAGAAGCATTGGAGTAATCAGTAACATGGGCTCTTCCGCCTGATAGCTTCCAAATGAGCCATGTATCAATCGTACCAAATAGAAGTTCGCCGCGCTCTGCCTTCTCACGGGCATCCTCAACATTATCCAGAATCCATTTTACTTTCGTTCCTGAGAAGTAAGCATCAATTAATAGGCCTGTTTTGTCTCTGAATAATTGGTCATAGCCTTTTGCTTTTAATTCTTCGCAAATTTCAGCTGTCTGGCGGGATTGCCAAACAATAGCATTGTAAACCGGCTGGCCTGATTCTTTATCCCAAACAACTGTTGTTTCGCGCTGGTTGGTAATCCCGATTCCTGATATTTGCTCAGGTTTTACGTTTGCTTCCGCTAAACAGGAAGCAATTACGGCTAAAATCGAACCCCAAATTTCATTGGCATTATGTTCAACCCAGCCTGGCTTAGGAAAAATTTGCGTAAATTCCTGCTGCGCTGTATGAACAATTTCACCTTTTTTATTAAAGAGAATGGCACGAGAGCTTGTTGTTCCTTGGTCTAATGATAAAATGTATTTTTCCATTAATGTATTCCCCTTTTTGATTAGTTTGGTTTATGCGCAGATTTTTTCAACGGATGCAAGTTCCTGCGGTTTCTTTCCTGAGAAGTAGGCAACTGCAAGAACAACTGCTGATGCACCGATTATATACCAAAGACTGGCTGTAGGGTTACCAAGAAATGCTGCTTTGTAGAACAAGCCGCCAAGACTTCCTCCAAGGATTGGACCGACAATCGGAATCCAAGCATATCCCCAGTTTGAGCCGCCCTTTCCAGGGATCGGAAGAAGCGCGTGCACCAGTCTTGGACCAAAGTCACGTGCCGGATTGATAGCATAACCCGTTGTGCCGCCCAAACTTAAGCCAATACTAACAATAAGGAAACCAACAATAATAGGATTTAAACCATCTGTAAATTTATTTGCACCAATGGCTAAAATGGCTAAAACAAGAACGAATGTACCAATCATTTCACTAATCAAGTTTGCAAATGTGTAAGGAATAGCTGGACCTGTTGCAAATGTACCTAATTTTGCACCTGGATCATCTGTTACTCTCCAATGCGGCAGATAGTGGAAATAAACAACTACTGCCCCCGCCATAGCACCTAAAACCTGTCCGATAATATAGGTTGGAACCTTGTCCCATGGAAGGTCCCCCGTAAATGCCAATGCCACAGTCAGTGCCGGATTTAGATGTGCACCGCTATATTTCCCTACTGCGTAAGCTGCAACTGCGACTGCGAATCCCCAACCAAACGTAATCACAATCCAACCGCTGCCATTTGATAGCGTTTTCTTCAGGTTAACACCTGCGCAAACGCCTGCCCCCAGCGTAATCAAAATGGCCGTTCCAATCAATTCACCCCAAAAAGCTGTCATGATAAACCTCCTCTTTTTCCAAAAAAAATTTAACCCAGGGGTCAAATA
The DNA here is from genome assembly GCA_964400595.1 of uncultured Neobacillus sp. GTDB lineage: Bacteria > Bacillota > Bacilli > Bacillales > Cytobacillaceae > Neobacillus. The sequence continues at coordinate 12,772 of CAYNUT010000021.1, forward strand.
ATATTGAAAAAGAAAAAGGAGACCCATATCGAAGCAACCCAAATCATAGAAAATGGGCTTTTTCCGTGAGTCTCCTTGTCTCCATCACATATTATCAACTTAATTAATAGTATAATGTGGGCTTGAAAACGCCGTCAATAACGTTCACAAATTGTACACAAATCTTCAAAATATTATATTTTCTGATAATTTTTCGCAATTTTCTACCCTAAAAAAGACATTCTTGCTTGTACAAGGAATGTCTTTGATAATTGTTTATTTTTTCATTAGGCTGTGTTAAACCTGCTGTTTTAAACTAGTTCTCTTGCACGATCATAGGCTTCTGCTAATACCTGCATCGGGTGTTTGACCGTTTTGTCTGTCATTTGGTCCAGCTGATTAATGAAGCAGCCCATGATTTCTCGAGGAGGTGCCGTGGCCCAAATCCCGCTGCTCGACCAAAATCGCTTTGATCCCCCTTAAAGCCAAATCCCGCAGCACCCCTGCACCCGTTACGCCACCTCCTATTACTACAACATCCGTCTCTATTTTTTGTCCCACACTTTTCCCTCCTAATCTTCAGCAACAAAGGGTTATTTGAATTTTTGTATGCAAAAAAGACCATAAAAACAGAAAGGAATCGAGTGTATCATTCCCAATTGTTTTTATGGCCTTCTCCATATCTCCAAGCCGAAATATTATGTTTTCTACCTTTAGCATACCAAATTTATTTCGTTGCACAGGTAAATAGCATGGCAAAATTATGAACTTTGCTAATAAAAATAAAGGTGTCAGGCACCGCTCGTGGACACTGTCCGCCAGTGGTGCCTGACACCTATTTTTCAAATAGGACTTTCTTATTTTTTCTTTGCGTGTTTGCGCATGTCAAATGCTACCGCGACAACGATGATTAGGCCTTTTACGATGTACTGGATATATGGGCTTACTCCTAAGAAGGCTAATCCGTAGTTGATGACGGTGAAGATTAATACCCCTGTGACAACACCTGCAACGGTTCCGATACCGCCTGACAGTGACACGCCGCCGACTACACAGGCCGCAATAGCATCCAATTCGTACATGTTACCAGTGTTGTTTGTGGCACTGCCGACACGGCCAGCTTCTAATGTACCTGTCAAGCCATAAAGAAGACCAGCAATGATATAGATGATAATAAGGTTTCTAGCAACGTTTACACCAGATACTTTAGCTGCTTCCGGATTTCCGCCAATTGCATACATGTTCTTTCCAAGCTGGGTTTTGTTCCAAACGAACCAAATTACGGTCGAAACAATGATGGCATAGAGAATTAAATAAGGGAATTCATAGCTGCCAATTTTAATACCGTGCTGGGCAAAAGTTGTAAACTTGCTGCTTAATCCGCCGATTGGCGACGCTCCATATGGAGGACGGTCAAAGTAAATGGAAGTCAGTCCGTATACCCCAATCATCATGCCTAATGTTGCGATGAATGGAGGAACATGCAGTTTGGCAACAATCACACCATTTATTGCAGCAATCAGGCCTGTAGCAGCCATCGCAATTAAGATTGGAACAAAAAGCGGCAATTCAGGCAGGTTGGGATACATTTTATAAGCATAATCACTTGCCTGCAGCAATGATGCCGAAATAACAGCCGAGAGTCCGACCATGCGGCCTGCAGAAAGGTCCGTGCCTGCTGTAATCAGAATCCCTGCCACACCAAGGGCGATAATGATCCGGGAAGATGATTGGGCTAAAATATTAATTAAGTTGGTCATTGATAAAAAGTCAGGGGAAGCAATAATAATACCAACAACAAGAAGAATCAGCACTAAATAAATAACATTGTCAACAATCCATTTTGAAAAATTCGGTTTACCTGAAGCTTTCGTATTCATTCAATCCGCCTCCTAATACAAAGCTGCCAATCGCATGATTTCTTCTTGTGAAGTTTTAGAAGTATCTACGATTCCTGCCGCTTTTCCATTACTCATTACTAAAATTCTGTCAGTTACACCTAAAAGCTCCGGCATTTCGGAAGAAATCATGATAATCCCTTTTCCGTCAGCAGCTAATTGGTTGATTAATTGATATATTTCAAACTTTGCCCCTACATCGATTCCCCGTGTCGGTTCATCAAGCAATAAAATATCCGGCTTGGTCAAAAGCCAGCGTCCGATAATAACCTTTTGCTGGTTACCGCCGGAAAGACTGCCGATTGATGTTTTTTGCGAAGGGGTTTTAACCTTCATGGAGTCAATGACCCACTGAGTATCTTCTTTTACCTTGCCATCAGAGATGAACGGTCCTTTTCGATAATGGCTCATGTTGGAAATAATCGAGTTAAAACTGATGCTTAATTCCGGGAATATGCCAGTCGATCTTCGCTCTTCCGTCACAAGGGCAAAACCGTTTTTAATGGCGTGCTGAGGCGTTTGGTTTTTTACCACTTTGCCATTCAATTCAATCGTTCCGGACTTCAGTGCTCTCATTCCGAAAATGGATTCGACTACTTCTGTCCTCTTCGAGCCGACAAGGCCTGCAATACCCAAAATTTCACCTTTGCGGAGTTCAAAACTGACATCTGAAAAAGAAGGCTGGGTTTCTGCTGTTAAATTAGATACTTTTAATATCACATCTCCCGGCTTATTGATCTTTGCAGGGAAGCGCTGTGATAAATCACGTCCTACCATCAGCTTAATGATTTCATCTGTCGTCAATTCCTTCGCGCTTTTGGTCGCGATATACTGGCCGTCACGCATGATCGTTACTTCATCAGATATTTTTAAAATTTCTTCCATTTTGTGTGAAATATAGATGATGGCGACGTTATCACTTTGCAGTTTTTTAATGATTTTAAATAGATGATTTACCTCATTCTCTGTCAGCGATGATGTTGGCTCGTCCATCACGATGATTTTCGAACCGTAAGAGACGGCTTTAGCGATTTCCACCATCTGCATCTCGGAAACGGAGAGGCTGCTCACCTTCGCCCGCGGATCGATTTGAATATCCAATCCTTCAAAAATCGCCTTCGTATCTTCAAACATTTTCTTTTCATCAATGAAAAGGGCTTTTTTTGGATAACGGCCGAGCCAAATATTATCCATGACATTCCGCTGGCGTACCTGGTTTAATTCCTGATGCACCATGGAAACGCCACTTTCAAGCGCCTGCTTGGAATTGGAGAAAGCTACCTCTTTTCCTTCAAATAGAATCTTGCCTTCATCCATCGAATAAATTCCGAATAGGCATTTCATCAATGTTGATTTTCCTGCCCCGTTTTCACCCATCAATGCATGCACAGTTCCCGCCTTTACTTTAAGTGAAACATTATCAAGAGCGACAACACCTGGAAATCTTTTCGTTATATTGAGCATTTCAAGTAGATTAGTAGTACTTGTTTCTGACATGAGCGAACCTCCCCGCTTTACCATTTAAAAAATATGAGACAAATGTCTGTGTCTCATATTTTTTGATTGTAAGCATTCATTTTTCCACAGAGGGCTGTCCTGCCTCAGATGGGGTACTCTACTGAGGCTTGGCCCCGAACGAAGGAAAAGCACAATCTTTTCCTTCGTTCGAGGAGCGCCGGGGGGCTGAGCCATTGGTCAAGCCCCCGGACAGGCGCTTCAACATTAATTCTTTTTTGTCCAGCTCCAGCGCCTAGGCGCTTTCGCTTTCTTATTTGTACGCATCCTTACCAACTTGGATATTGTCTTTTGTTACTTCAACGTAAGGAACACGAACAGCTTTCTTGTCGTCAAGCTTCCAAGTAGTTCCGGCTAATACGTCTTTACCTTTTGCAGCGTTTGTAGCAAGCTCGATTGTTGCTTTACCTTGGTTCTTCGCGTCATTTAAGACTGTACCAACCATTTTACCTTGTTCAATCTTTTCAAGTGCTTCAGGAATCGCATCAACACCTACAACCGGCATGTACTTGTCGCCAGAGAAGTAGCCTGCTTTTTCAAGAGAAGAAATCGCGCCTAAAGCCATACCGTCGTTGTTGGCAATGACGAATTCGATTTTATCGTTGTATTTAGAAATCCAAGCGTCCATTTTCTCAGTTGCTTTTGTTGCATCCCACATAGCAGTATCAAGCGCTAATTCTTCCACTTGAATACCTTTTGCTTTGACAGTGTCAATAGCAAACTTTGTACGGGCTTCTGCATCTGGGTGTCCTGGTTCACCTTTTAATAGAACGTATTGAAGTTTGCCATCATGGTTTCTATCCCATTTATCTTTGTTTGCTTCCCAAGCTTTTGCAATTAATTCACCTTGGATCACACCTGATTCAGAAGAAGTTGTTCCAACATAGTAAGCCTTGTCATAGCTCTTCATTGCAGCTTCATCCGGCTCTTTGTTAAAGAAAATGACCGGAATGTTTTTAGCTTTTGCCTTGTCAATGATTGTTGGAGCAGCTTTAGGATCTACCAGGTTAATAGCTAGTGATTTTGCACCTTTTGCGATCAATGTATCGACTTGCTCAGTTTGTTTTGCTTGGTCGTTTTGTGAATCATTCAGCATTAGGTTGACTTTACCTTTTGCTTCTTTATCCATTGCACGGCGTACGTATGACATAAAGTTATCGTCAAACTTATAGATTGTTGCTCCAACTGCCGGCAAGCCGTCTTTTTTGCCGGAATCGCTGGATCCGCCGCTTGAGCTGCTGCATCCTGTTGCTAATAGAATGCTGGATGCTACTGTTAAGGATAAAATTAAACCTTTTTTGCTTTTCTTCATGCTTTCATTCTCCTTTTTTGCTATTTTGATATGACTCTAGTAACCTCTTATGACGCTTTACTTGAGCACATTGCAAACCCTTACACACATTTTAACACCCAAATTGTCATCACAATAGCTTAAAAGTGTAGCACATATTTGTGATTTCCTAGACTATTTTGCAACCTTTTACAACATTATGATATTATTTTAAAAAAATAAAACCAGCTCGCACTAAAGCAAACTGGTCTTTATAAACGAGATTTTTAACTTACAGTTGTCTTGCGGAATTCTGTCGGCGACAAGCCTGTAGCCTTCTTAAATACACGGCTGAAGTAATTTGGATCCTTGTAGCCGACTGAATAGCAAATTTCTTTCAAGCTTTTTCCGGGGTCAATCATTTCCGCTTTCGCCTTCTGAATTCTAATTTCCGTCAAGTAATCTATAAATGTCATGCCAAACCGATCTTTAAACAATTTACTAAAATAAAACGGACTAAGCTCGACATATTCAGCAACCTGCTCCAATGTCAGGGATTCAGTGTAATGTGTTTCAATATACTCCTTTGCCTTATGCAGCATGCCTTTTGCATGGTTGTTGCGCCATACCTGGACGTGCTGAACGACTGCCAATAGGTGGGTTTTCCCTTTTTCAATCATCTTCTTCACATCATCCGCCTCATGCATCACGGGGGTCTGCTTGAAGTGAATCCCCAGGTCGTGAATCATACGGGAAATAAGAATAAACAATTCATCAAATGACTTTTTTACGGCCGGGGCTTTTATGTTTTCATTTGCCGCGATCTTCATGATATACGATTCAAAAATGAAAAGGACTTGATTGACATCTCCCTGCCGGACGGCATCCAACAGCTTTTTCTCCACCTCGAGAATATCCGTTTTAAAAGATAATTCAGCTGACCCTTGTTTTTCTGAAAATATGTACTTCCGATTAGGGGTTTGTAAAAGCTTCTCTAATGCCAAAACAGCTTCATGGTACGACTGATTTAGTTCATGTGCGTGTGAATACGGGAGACCAACGGCAATCCTTAGTTCACCTTTGAAGGATTCCTTATGAAAAAGGGTGAACAGCTTGTCGAGGTTGAACTGGACACTTGTTTTAAAATGGCTTTTACCAGCTGTTTTTTCAATAAGGAATAAAACAGGAACTTGATTATCCGTCATCGGACCGAACATGATTTCCTTGTTTTGTACGGTAGATTTTAGCGCTTTCTTGAGCCATACATACCATGTTTGCTTTTCGGCCGCTGCCTCTGCTGCTCCCGAATCTCCCCTCGGCTGATAGGATAAAAGCGCAATATAGCCGGAGGTAATTTCCACCCCGAGCAGCTGCCCCCATTCATCAAAGGTAATATCTTGAACTTGGTTCATTAACAGGGAAGAAACCCATTCCTTTTGGGCAATGGACACTGCACGGTTCAGGTTTTCCCGTAAATGATGCTGTTCGTCCCGCTGCCGGCGTTCCTCGATAATTTCAGCAGAGACCCGTTCTAATGCTTCAAGAATATCCTGCTTTCTGCTAGGCTTTAAGATATATTCCTTCACGCCCTGCTGCATGACTTCTTTTGCATACTCGAAGGTATTAAACGCAGAAACCATAATGATTCGAATGTCGCTATTAATCTTCTTTATTTCCTTAACTGCCTGAATTCCATCTGTCCCAGGCATTTTTATATCCATGAAAATAATATCCGGCCTGTATTCTCCTGCCATATCGATAGCTTTTCTGCCATTTGGAGCTTCGCCGATGACCTTAAGGTTGTCCATACCGCTGTTTTTGATGATTTTAGTTAAGGCTTTCCGTTCGAGGACCTCATCATCGACAATAAGAATGTTTAACAAGCTGGCTCCCCCTCTTTCCCCTTGTCAGGTATCGTAAGTCTAAAAATTGTCCCTTTGTGTTTTTCTGAATCAATTTCCACAATGTCGTTACGCTGGTAAAAAAGCTGCAGTCTCCTAATGACATTTTTTACGCCAATACCGTTCGACTGGGCCTTCGGTCTTTCGGAAGCCACATCCTCCTCTGAGCACGTTCCTTGTGCATATCGGAGCAGCCTTCTTTTAACAGCCCCGTCCATTCCTTCCCCATTATCAATCACTTCTACATGAATCCGGTCCTTATGCCGGTATATATTCAGGCCGATGACGGCATTTTCTTCATAAGCTTCGACTCCATGAATGAAGGCGTTCTCCACTAACGGCTGGAGAATTAAGCTTGGAATTTCTATATCCAAACAATCGTCCTCGATATCCGTCATAAATTGAATCCGCTCGCCGAATCTTGTTTTTTGAATGAAAAAATATTCTTTTACAATCCGCACTTCTTCCCTTAAGGTCGATGCTTTATTAAAGTCTGTCAGGTTGTAGCGGAGGATGGCAGCAACAGCTTCAATTAATCTTGAGGTCTGCTCTGCTTCCTCCAAATAAGCCATTTTTGAGACCGTATTCAAAGTATTGAAGAGGAAGTGAGGATTAATTTGGCTTTGCAGGCTTTTTAATTCTAATTCTTTTAAAAGCTTATCCAGTTCTCCCTTTTGTTTAATTTCCGTTACAAGCTGCCTTAGGTTTGTGCGCATTTGGTTAAAGGTTTCCGTCAGCGGCCTTAATTCGTCCTTTGTAGTAATTTTTATATCCTCTCCGGACAAGTTTCCTTTTGAGATGTCGTTCGCTGCCTTTGATAAGAGACTGATTGGCTGGGTGATGCCGCCGGAAATCCATAATGCAAGCAGCGTGCTGAGAATAAAAGCAGATGCAAAAAGGAAAATTGACATCAGCTTATAATAATAATTTTGTTTTTCTATTTGATTATAAAACTTTTGATAGTCCGTCAGCTTACTATTCAACAATGCAAGGGTACTTTCTTGCAGGAAACTGTTAATTTTCAGCACTTCATTAAAATGGCTTGAATATTGGTTGATATCATCTTCCTTGAATGCTCCGAGGGTAGCATCACTTTCGTCCAGAAAGCTGTCAATCATATTTTTATAATTTGTTAGGCTGATATCATTAATGTTCATAACGTCATCAAGCTTGTTTTGGTCTTTGACGAGCTTAACCTTTTCTTTTCTATAACCCTTTAAGTACGCCTCGTCCTTATCTAAAATATAGGCGTGCAGCTTTTCCTGAATTAGATTCGTTCTTTGTGAGATGTCATTCAGCAGCAGAAATCTTTCAAAGCTATTATCATATTCTGTAACTAATTTTTCGCTGCTATTATAAAAAAAGAAGCCGACAGAGGTTAACAAAACAACCAAGACGATGAAATAGAGCAGCAATTTCGAGCGGATTCGAAACAGCATCAGTGCTTCTCCTCCAATCCCGCCTGGGTATCAACCGGTATTTCCGATGAACGAATGACCCTGGTATTGGTATGGACGACCGAAGGGACTTTTTTTCCCTTGATCAGGTCAATCATCATTTCCACTGCCCCGTATCCCATTTCATATGGCTCCTGGACAACAGTGGCTTTAATCGTACCTTTCTTCATATAATTTTGGGTTTCCGGGAGGATATCAAATCCAATAATATAGATTTGATTTTGTTTCTGGTATTTTTCAACCACATGGGCGATTTCAATTCCGTCTAATGCACTTGTCCCGAAGAAAGCGTTTACCTCCGGATGGTCTGTTAATATTTGATTGGTTTTTTCTGCTGCTTTAACCCGGCTGATTTCTGATTCTTCCACAGCGACAATATGAATTCCTTTGTGGTTCTTCACCGCATCCTGAAATCCCTTCACCCGTTGGACTTGGTGATTCTTATGAAAGCCTCCGGTAATAATCGCTACGTTTGCTTTACCCTTTGTATCGGCAATCAATGCCTTTCCGGCAATGTAACCCGAATAATAATTATCCGTGCCTATATAGGCCTGCCGTCTGCTATTAGCAGCATCGGTGTCGACTGTGATAACAGGGATTCCCTTTGCGACAATGCTGTTGATCAGCGGGGTAAATTGTTCATCACTTAATCCCTGGGTCATGATGCCATCCACCTTGGAGGCAGCCGACATTTCAATTGTTTTTACATGATCGTCTATATTGGACTGCTTCGGCCCTGCATACTCAAGCAAAACGCCGTACTTCTTAGCCGCTGCCCTTGCCCCTTTCTCTACAAGCCTCCAATACTCGTTATCTAATTCCTCCGGGACTAGAACAAAATGAAAATTATACTTTTCTGTTTTCTTCTCCTCTTTTGGTAATTCATGGGTCACCACTTTATATCCATAAAAAATGGCAAATGAACAGCTTGCCAAAAAAAATATTATGCCCATTGAATACGCTATCAAAGATAATTTCCTCATACTATTCCCAACCCTCAGCCACGTCTTGATAACGTTATTATACGGAACATACCAATATTCGACAATGTCCTTCATGGTGTCAGGCACCACAAAAAGACAAACGGGCGTAATTGTCCACCTGAGGTGGACAATTACGCCCGTTTGCATGTGCTGCTGATTTACTTGCTGCTTTGTTTCCACTTTCATTTCTTGTTTGCAGGCAGTCCTCTGCTAGAAGCTGCTGTTCCTTATGATGAGTTTTGTGGCAATCATGATTTTTTTGGCCGTTTTTCGGCCTTCGATCCGCTCAAGGAGCGTGTCTACGGCGGTTTCTCCCATCAGTTCGGTATAGACCTTGACTGTGCTTAAGGATGGAAAAACATACTTCGAGATACTGATATCGTTTACCCCGATGATGTTGACCCGCTCCGGAACAGCAATACCCTCCTCGAGCAAAGCCCGCAGTACCCCGACCGCGATGGAATCACTCCCGGCAAAAAAGGCAGTAGGCAGCTGTTCACCATGTTCTTGAATGGCTTTTTTCATCAGTGCATAGCCATTGTCTACAGAGAATGCTCCAACGTACATAAACGTTTCATTTAACTGGCCTTTTTCTCCCAGATAACTCTTAAACGTCACTTCCCTCGAATCTTCAATTGTAGAAGTTTTATCCATGAATACCTCTCTGCCGCCGATATAGCCGATTTGGGTATGGCCCTTTTCAATGAAATGATCGAGTACCTTCTTTGTTGCCCTTTCAAAATCTATCACAACAGAATCAAATCGCTCTTCATCAGGCGATGTATCGACGAAGACAATATTTTTGGTGATTGCCTGCAGCTCTTTCACCTGCTTGCTGCTAAATTTTCCGATGGCAATCAGCCCTTGAATTTCATCATCCTTTAAATCCTCGTAATTATTCTGGAAGTACTTGGAGACTAGAACGCCCTGCTGCTGGCAGCGGTTTTCCACTCCCAGCCGGATCGACATGTAGTACAAATCCTCCAGCTCTTCTTTTTCCGTATACCATTGCAGCAGGGCTATTTTCCCCGTCTCCTGCTTGCGAACCGGCTTCTTCTTATACGACAGATCTTCCGCAGCCTCAAAAATTCTCTTTTTGGTTTCATCGCTGACTGAAAGGGTTGCGTCATAGTTCAACACCCGGGAAACGGTCGCAATTGAAACTCCTGCTTTTTGGGCTATATCCTTTATTGTCGCCATTTCTTAAAAACACCTCATTTATTGACAAAAGAAACGATAGGTTGTTTCCTGGGTGTATTTCTCACCCGGTTCCAAAATGATGGATGGAAACTCCGGATGGTGTATTGCATCAGGAAGCCCCTGCGTTTCAAGGCAAACACCTAAATGTCTTCTTGCCGGAATGCCTGCCATCGAAAAAGGACCTTTTAAATGGTTTGAGGTGTACACAACCACACATGGCTGGTCTGTGGTAACCTCAAGGGTCCGGCCGCTTTCAGCTTCACTTAACACGATGGTGTTGAAGCCCTTTTTAGAAAAAACAAGCGGATGATCATAGCCGTTTCCGGCAAGTATATTTTGTGGATGAGTGGAATGAATCCCATCTGCTATTTTCCGGCCATGCTGAAAATCAAACGGGGTATTCGCCGCCTCCAGCTGTTTTCCGGTTGGGATCGAATCAGGAGCCAGCTCTAAAAAACGATCGTTCTCCAGCTGCAGTATATGCTCAGCGCAATCCCTCTTGATATTGCCGCTCAAATTAAAATAAGAATGATTTGTAAGATTGACCAGCGTTGCCCGGTCTGTTCCAGCTTCAAACGAGATTTTCAGCTCATTTTCGTTTGTTAATAAGTATGTTACTATCGTTTCCAGATTACCCGGATACCCCTCTTCGCCGTGGGGGCTATGATAAATAAATTTTACACCAACGCTGGTTTCTTCCTCTACCTTTTCTGTTCTCCAAACAGCAGAATTAAAGCCTTTCCTGCCCCCGTGCAGATGGTTTGGCAGCTCGTTGGCGGTTAAACTGTATTTTTTTCCGTCGAGTTCAAAACTGGCATCTTTAATCCGGCCTGCCACACGCCCGACGACGGCACCGAAATACGGTGAAGTCCACTTTAAGTAGTCTTCAAATGTATCAAAACCGAGCACCACATTTTCAAAGCTGCCGCTGCGGTCAGGTACGATGATTTTCGTAATCACACAGCCATAATTCAGGCAGGATACCGTCATCCCTGCATCATTGACGAGAGAGTATTCAATTACCTGTTCTCCTTCATAACGGCCGAATTGTTTTTCAAGTATTTTCATCCCATTTCACACTTCCCGCTCATGATAATGAGTCTATAAACCGTTTGAATCCAGCTCTGCCTTCTTCATCCCGTTTAAACACACCGGCATCTTCCAATACCTTTAAAAACTTCTTCCCGACTTCCTCTTTTACCAGTGATGCGACATTGGATTTATTTGCAATGCCATGATAGCGTCTTCTTAACTCGACTGCCCAGCTCAAGTGATAATCGGCAACCTCGGCTTCTTGATCAAGGATGAAATCTTCCACTTCCCCAAGCTCATATTGTAACCGTGCTGGCAGAACAGCCAAGCCCATCACTTCAATCAGGCCGATGTTCTCTTTCTTGATATGGTGCACATCGGCATGCGGATGGAAAATTCCAAGCGGATGCTCCGCGCTCGTTCGGTTGTTACGGAGAACCAAGTCCAGCTCGAACCTATCCCCTTTTTTGCGGGCGATCGGTGTAATCGTATTGTGCGGTGTTTCCCCTGTCATAGCCAGTATCCCCACCGCTTCATCACTATAATTTTTCCAAGTGGCTAAAATATGGGAGGCCGCTTCGACGAGCAGGCTGCTATCAACGCACCGCAGGCGGATAACCGACATTGGCCATTTCACAACAGAGCATTCCACAGCCGGAAATCCCTCCATTTCAAAGGTCCAATCCGCCTCCGCTTTTGCCATCGCAAATTCATAACGGCCGCCCTGGTAATGCTCATGCGACAGAATCGAGCCGCCGACAATTGGAATATCCGCATTCGACCCGATAAAATAATGCGGGAATTGCTCGACAAAGCTCAATAAACGCTCGAAAGTTGCCGGGCTGATTTTCATATCGGCATGTTTTTCCGACAAAACGATGCAGTGCTCGTTGTAATAGACATATGGAGAGTATTGTAAATACCACTTCTCATCTAATAGATTCAAGCGGATCATCCGGTGATTGGAGCGGGCAGGGTGGCCAATCCGCCCTGCATAGCCCTCATTTTCAATGCAAAGCAGGCATTTCGGATAGTCATTCTTCACCGCTGCCCGTTCCGCCGCAATGCTCCGCGGGTCCTTTTCCGGCTTCGATAAATTGATGGTAATGTCCAGTTCACCATACTCTGTGGCAGCCTTATATTCAATGTTTTTGCGAATCCGCTTCATTTGAATATAGTTGCTGTTTTTACTTAACTCATAAAAATACTCGGTCGCACCTTCTGGATTCTCCTTATATTTTTCGAAAAAAAGCTGATTAACCGACGATGGGCGCGCGATAAAGCAGTTCATGATTTTGCTTGACAAAATTTCTCTCTCGTCAAAAATATCTTCAATGATTCCCTGGCCGCAGGCATAGTCTACAATCTGATCAAGTAAATCGGGAATATCGAGAGCATCGGCAACTGCCTCGGTTTCCTTAAACTCTGTCAGCTGTAACAGAGACAGAACCTGATTTCGCGCATACATTTCATCTTCTTTTTCCATTAAACGGGTCGCAAGTGCTTTGTTCATGAGTTGCTGTACTAGTTGACTAATCACTTTTTTCACCTCTTGTAGCCGTTTGGATGATGCTCGTGCCAGTTCCAGGCATCCTTGATAATTTGCTGAATCGATGTTCTCGCCGGATTCCAGTCAAGCACCCGTTTTGCTTTTTCCGAAGAGGCAATCAACGTACCTGGATCCCCTGCACGGCGTTCCCCCATCTTAACCGGAATGTCGATACCCGTTACCGCTTTTGCCGTCTCGACAATTTCTTTAACTGAGAATCCCTGGCTGCTGCCGAGGTTGAAAACATTACTTCCTCCGCCGTTTTGCAGATATTTAAGGGCTAAAATATGAGCCTCAATCAAATCCTCAACATGGATATAATCGCGGATGCAGGTGCCGTCCTCTGTATCATAATCCTCGCCGAAAATGGTGACGGCAGGTCTTTTTCCTAAAGCGGCTTCGAGAACAACAGGAATGAGATGCGTTTCCGGGTTATGGTCTTCACCAATTTGTCCGTCACTTCTTGCGCCGGCAACGTTAAAATAACGAAGGGCAACATACTTAATGCCAAAAGCCTGATCACACCAAGCCATCATTTTTTCCATAGCTAGCTTAGTTTCGCCGTACGTATTAGTTGGCAGAGTGACGGCTTCTTCCGTAATCGGAATCACCTTTTGCTCGCCGTAAACAGCGGCAGTTGAGGAGAAAACGATCTGCCTGACACCGAATTCCTTCATCATTTCAAGGACAATCTGCGTTCCGTACACATTGTTGTCGTAGTATTTTAAGGGTTCAGTCATCGATTCGCCGACAAGCGAATTAGCTGCAAAGTGCAAAATCCCTTCTATATTTTCTTTTTCAAAAACAGACCTCACAAACTCACGGCTGCGGATATCGCCCTCGTAAAAATGTGCTTTTGGATGAATGGCATCGCGGTGGCCTGTCTGCAGATTATCAATCACCGCGACATCGAAACCCTGGTCAATTAATTGGTACACCGCATGGGAGCCGATATAACCCGCACCGCCTAAAACAAGAATACTCATTTAAATAGCCTCCTCCATTTCGATTTCCTTCGCCCCGTTGCCGATGTTTGCTGCGTAAAAATCAGCTGCGAAGCCGATTTTGTCAAGGTAAGCAGCGCCGACATTCTCGATAAAATTCTCCACTTCTTGATTGGCAACAATCGCAATCGCGCAGCCGCCGAAGCCAGCTCCCGTCATCCGTGCGCCAAGCACTCCCGGCTGCTGCCAGGCTGCTTCAACCAATGTATCCAGCTCAACTCCGGTCACTTCATAGTCATCGCGCAACGAAATATGCGATTGGTTCATTAATTGGCCGAATTCCTCAAGATTTCCGGCCTTCAGCTCTTCCAATGCCTTCAGCGTTCTGACATTTTCATAGACCGCATGCTTCGCCCGTCTGCGAACCGTCTCATTGGCAATGAGGTGTTGATTTTCATCAAATTCTGTTTCCGTTAATTGTCCAAGCGCTTCAATTGGCAGCTTTTGCTGAAGCTGTGCCAGCGCTTCCTCACATTCGCTTCGGCGCTCATTGTATTTCGAATCAGCCAATTCCCGGCGCTTATTCGTGTTCATGATTAGAATTTTGTGGTTTTCAAGGTGAATCGGGGCATATTCATAGTTTAGAGTCTGACAGTCGAGCAAGATCCCTGCATTTTCTTTGCCCATCCCAATGGCAAACTGGTCCATAATCCCGCTGTTGACGCCAATAAATTCATTTTCTACCTTCTTGCCAAGCTTAATTAGGTCCAAGCGGGGGATCTCTAAACCGAAGAGTCCGTTTACAAGGACTCCGGTTAACAGCTCAATGGAAGCAGATGAAGAAAGACCGGCACCGTTCGGAATATTTCCTTGAATAACACACTCGAACCCCGTTAAAATTTCGTATCCCGCTTCAATAATGTAGCGAATCATTCCTTTCGGATAGTTGGCCCAGTTGTGTGCTGAATCGTAATCAAGGTGTTTCAGGTCAAACTCGATTATTCCTTTGTCAGGGAAGTTAACGGAATATAGCCGGATAAGCTGGTCCTCACGCTTTTTCACAACCGCATATGTTCCGTAAGTAATCGCACATGGAAAAACATGACCGCCGTTATAATCCGTATGTTCCCCGATTAAATTAATCCTGCCAGGAGCAAAAAAGGCTTTTTCAGGTAACGCATGAAACATGTCCAAGAATACTTTATTAATCGTTGTAACGTTCATTTTGCTGTCCCTCCAAAAATTAGTAACCCTTTACATTTTTAAAGTGTGTAAAAAATCTATAAGTAAATTTTACTCCTTTTAGTAAAATACATCAATTGTTTTACTAAAATTTTTACTAAGATATTTTTACCACACCAAAGGTGTCAGGCACCATCCGTGGACAAAACTAGGGTTTTTGTCCGCGTGGGGTGGACAGTGTTGCTGTGATATCAGTGTTATTGATTTTTCTGCGGGATTTGGATCATGAATGTGCTGCCTTTCCCGATTTCACTAGATACTTTGATGGTGCCTTTGTGGGTGTCGACGATCCATTTGGCAATGGAGAGTCCAAGTCCATGTCCGCCCATTTGCCGGGAGCGGGATTTATCTGCCCGGTAAAAGCGTTCAAATATCCGCTGGTAATCCTCCTGCTTAATTCCGATGCCTGTGTCTTGGACAGCGATCAACACATGGTGCTCTGTCTTTTCCAGGGAGAGTTTGACTTCCCCTTCATCAGATGTGTATTTTATGGCATTGTCTAATAAGATATATAATAGCTGTGATAATCTATCAGGGTCTCCCACGGCCAGCAATTCATCCGGAACTTGCAGATGTAACGAAATATTCTTTGAAGCAGCAAGCGGACACAGTGACTCGATTGCTTTTTCAGCTTGGGCTCGAAAGTCAAAAGTTTCCCTGCGGAGTTGAATCGTATTTGAATCAGACCGGGCCAATGTCAACAAATCGCTTACCAGGTTCGTCATCCGCCTCACTTCCTGTCTCATACCCGCCAGCATTTTTCCCGCAAAGTCTTCTTTTTTCGGTTCCAATGTCATTTCCATCGCATCAAGAGAAGAGAGCAAAACGCTTAAAGGGGTCCGCAATTCATGAGAGGCATCTGCGACAAACTCCCGCTGTCTTGTAAAAGCATGGGTGACAGGAATCATTGCTCTTTTGGACATGACCACACTCAAATATAATGCTACTCCAAAAAAGACAATTCCAATCACTGCAAGAATAAAGAAGAGCCATCGGAACAACTGATAGGCAAAAGAAATATCCTTCCCAATATAAAGCTGGCCAATGTATTGTCCATTTTGATAAATGGGCTCGTTCGTAATCATGAGGCGGATATCGCTGTCAACTTCATGCGGACGGAATTCGCTTTTTTTCCCTCTGCCCATGGGATACTCCTCCAAATGCAGGGTCTCCTTATGAACCTTTTGACTATTTTGATACTCAGCGCCTCCCACAATACGAAGCAATTCCGGCCGCAGGCGGGGATTATCTTCATTGCCCATCAACACTTCACCATTAGCATTCACGACATAATAAAAAAATTGATTAACCCCGGCGAATACGACCTCTTGATTCTGCATGCCCCGGAGATTCCCCTGTTCATTTTTCGACAAATAGTTTTCGATGAAGCCAGCTTCCTGATTCACTAAGGATTGCAGGTCTCGTTCCTGATTTTTGAGGATGACAACATAAAGGACCGAATAAACAATCAGGATAAACAAGGCGAGGAAAAGTATTAATAATCCGCTGTAAATCCTTGTTAGGCGCCCTTGTGTTTTTTGGAAAACATCTTTTTCGCCCAGGTTTGTTAGCGTGCGGATGAAGTTAAAGAGACTAGTTTTCAAACTTATATCCCACCCCTCTGATGCTTTTCAGCAAGCCGGGATTTCCCAGCTTTTTTCGGATCAACTTTACGGTTGCATCTATGGTTTTTAGTCCTACATCTGAATCCAACCCCCAAATCCGCTCAAGAATGACCTCCCGCGGCAGAACCTGCCCCTTATTTTGCACCAATAAATCGAGCAGCTGAAATTCACGGGGGCTTAATTGAATTTCCACGCTCCCCGAGCAAACAACATGACTCATCCGGTTCAACACCAAATCATGAATCCTGATTTCCTCTTCTAAAATCGGTGCATAGTTCCGGCGGGAAAGGGCGCGCAGCCGCGCCAAAAGCTCCCCGATTTCAAACGGCTTGACCAAGTAATCATCCGCCCCGGAGTCCAATCCTTCAATCCGGTCCTGTACGGAATCTTTAGCAGTTAACATCAGAATCGCCCCCGAATAGCCCTGCTTCCGGAGACGGCGGCAGACCTCCACCCCATTCCCATTTGGCATCATCCAATCAAGGATGACTACATCATAGTGGGACGAGACAGCATAAAAAAAAGCATCCTCACCTTCCATCACCCACTCGGTCTTAAAACCGCCCTTCTTTTGAAGCATATATACAATTAAATCCCCAAGCTTTGAATCATCTTCGGCTAATAAGATATTCATCTTTTTCGAGAACCCCTTTGAATTGGAAATTCAGCGCAGGACTGCTGCCAATCCCAGCTATTTGAATGCTACCATTTCATTCTTAAAATTTGATTAATAGAAAAAGAAGCACCCCGGCTACATTAGGTGCTCCCTTTCATTTCTCTTAAACTAGTACTTCTTTTTCGTTCTTAAGCTTTTCTATTTCCTTATTCAGTTCTTCTTCGTTTACCATCGCCGCATCCAAATGTGCCATTGGAGCGGAAAACTGGCCGCCAACCTGTGCTTCAGCCTCCATCATTAAAATCCGCTCTTCTGCGCGGGCCACTCCTCTTGCGATGTCATCGGTTTGGAAAGAAACGGTGGCCTTTTGAATCTTTTTAATCGATTGCGCGACATTGGCGCGTGACACCAACAGAATTTTCTTATGCAGCAATTGGTTGTAGGATTCTTTCAGCAGTTCTATTTTTTCCGTGAGAATCTTTGTTTGCTCCTTGATCGCCTCATTTTGTTCCTGATAGAGGCTCAGCTGCTTTTCCTGGATAAGTTTTTCCTGCACCGCCAATTTCGCCATTGCTTCCTCACCTTGTTCGATGGCAAGTTTTGCCTGGCGGGTCCGCTTGTCCACTAATGCTTTTGTTTCAGTAATAAGCGCCGCCTGCTTCTTCTCGACAAAAATCTGCCGTGCCAGCGCCTTCTGGCCCTTGACGATTTCCTCTTCCATTTCTCTAGTATACTCATTCAGCATCGCGATTGGATCTTCAATCCCGTCCAGCAGTCCGTTAAGCTCTGCCTTCGTGATTGTTTTCAATCTTTTAAAAATACCCATTTTCACTCATTCTCCTTTTTCTTGATTAGATTTTTTTCCCACTGATCTAAAATTTGTGCATTTTGGTTTACTGCCGGTATATGTGAATCCACAATTGGAGTGTTAATGAACTGTTTCATCGAAGAAGTTTTTGCTCTTTTTCTTAGCCATCTCACCAGGAAAAATAA
>CAYNUT010000021.1:30985-37287 GCA_964400595.1 uncultured Neobacillus sp.
GGCTAGTCCAATCAGAAGGCCGAGCCATGGGAAATCAAACCCGCCGCCGTGATGGGGCCCGCCGTTCATGAATTGGCTGCCGCCAAAACCGCCACCCATCCCAGGTCCCATGCCCCCTGGCTGGCCCATCCCCCCTGGTCCATGGCCATGCCGTCCCTCAGCAAAGCCTCTATGACTGCCAAAAATAAAGTGGAGCACCTTCATCAACAAAAGTATCGATGCAATGATGACACCCCAGAAAATACCTTTTTTCATTTTTTTCATCTCTCTTTCCTCCTTTCTATTTGATACTTGCAGTCTATTAAAGAACGGTGAAAACTTGGTGAAAAGAAAGCTATCTTTATAGAAAAAAAATAGACCCTTCCACTGAACGGAAGAGCCGACTCTGCTCGTTTATTTTTTTAATAGCAAGCTAAGTACCGTATCTAAAATAACGTTAACCCCTTTTTCACAATCTTCCCATGTTGTGAGTTCTTCCTCACAATGGCTTTTTCCGTTGATGCTTGGGACAAACAGCATCGCAGCAGGAACCATGCTTGCAATGAACTGGGCGTCATGCCCGGCGCCGCTCACCATTCGTTTATTAGCATATCCGAGTGATTCGGCGGATTTTTCTAATAGATTACAGATTTCCGGTGCAAACCAAACAGTATCACGTTCCCATAATTTTGTCGTCTTCACCTCGCAGCCTTCGTTGATGCCCAAGTGCGGCAGGCTTTGGATGAAATTTTTAACGGTATTAACGATTTCCATATCTTTGTGCCGGGCTTCAAGGGTGAATATCACTTTATTCGGAATTACGGTATGGATGCTCGGATAGACATTCACCCTGCCGATGGTGAAAACCAATTCCGGATCTAATTTACCTAGGCGCCTGCGGATTTCATTAATTAGATTATTGGCGGCAAATAAGGCATCCTTTCTCATATTCATCGGGGTTGTGCCGGCATGATCCGATTCACCGGTTACCTCAATCTCATAGCAGGCCATCCCGACGACGCATTCAACCACACCGATTGAAAGCCCCTTTTTTTCTAAAATCGGCCCTTGTTCAATATGCATCTCAAGGAGGGCTGTTGCTTCATTCAAGCGGTTCTCTTCCTTGCCTTCATAGCCAATGGATTTAAGGGCTTCCTGGAATGTAACACCTGCTGCATCCTTCTTCTGCAGCATGACAGCCTTATCGAATTTACCGGACAGTACTCCGGATGCCATCATCGAAGGCTCGAATCTTGCTCCTTCTTCGTTAGTAAAATTCACAAGCGTAATCGGAATCCGCGGCTTAATATTATGGTCAACCAGCGTTCTTACAACTTCCAGGCCGGTTAAAACCCCTAATACACCGTCAAACCGTCCGCCTTTTTTAACTGAATCCAAGTGGGAACCAATTAGAATAGGAGGCTTGTTTTCGATGCCTTCAAGTGTGGCATACATGCAGCCCATGTCATCCACCTTGACGGTCATCCCTAATTCTTCACAGCAGGTGCGGAAAAAGTCTCTGGCTCTAAGGTCTTCATCAGATAATGCCAGCCGTGTGACCCCATTGTTTTCCGTCCTGCCAAACTCGGCAAATCGCTCCAATTCCTTCCTCAATCTCCCCCCATTGATCCGCAGCTTTTGCTTTTGCATTCAAAAAACCTCCTTTAGAAGTTATATAAATAAAAATAAGTATTAAATTATTTATAAAAATATTCAGTCATTTCCATTATATAGGAATATCACCGCGTGTCATTAGACAAAACATCAAATCCTTCAAGCAAAATGTTTTATAAATTGTACAAATCTCTATGAATAGAAAAAAGAGGTGTCCACCACAGGCGGACAAAATGGCACGATTTGTCCATGAGCGGTGCCTGACACCCTAATGTATAATCCTGTTTAACATAAAAAAGGCCTGTCCCTTCTTTTCTAAAGGCTCTGTTAAAGTTTAGTGTTGATTTTTTTATAAAAATTAAGGGAAACCTATTTTTAGTAGATTTCCCTTAACATATGGAGGTTTATCGTAAAAAGTAATCGACAATAGGGGGAGAAATTAATAATAGTACAGAGAAAGAAATTAGAAAATTAGTGGTTTTTCGAGATAGCATTTCATTTTCTTTTCCCTTGTACCAACCTTTAAATTGCCATTTGTTCCTATAAACCACAAACAACAATAACAAAATTGCCAAGAAGCCTAACCATTCATATTGGGTTACGCCTAATGATTTGTAAAAAGAGCTTAGAACGGTAGAGAAAATACCTCCTAAAAGTCCAAATATCAATATAATTCGTATTAATTCTAATAAAACTCTCATTCCACATCCTCCTTTCCTTATATATTAATTTTACACCGAAGGGACTTTGTTAAATTTTAAAAATTTTTACACAACAAACAGTGAATTACATGTTAAATTTCGCCAAACTCAAACTGTCATATGTGTCAGTCATTTCAAATACAAATGATGTTAGAAGAAATTCCTTTATTTGCTGTTTAGTGCTTTCGTCACTTCGACTATCGACAAATAGAAACCAAGCAAGTTAATTATCTAGATATTTGGTAGCCACACCTTTAAAGCGGTCTATCCATTGTTTCAAACGAGAATGGAAACCATTGACATTTTAAATGTGATACAGGCCCTTAATAACGTGTTTACCATCGTCTGATTTAATCCGATAATGCTCTAAACCCTTTTCTTTTGCATATGTTTTGTAAGCCCTCCAAGCATCGGTTACAAGCACATTTTCATTGGACAGTTTAGAACCAAATATCAACATTTATCCTTAACAGAGCCTTTCTAAAAGGCACAGGCAATTTTGTCCAAAAGGTCAGGCACCATTATTAATATAAACAACGTTTAATACTGATTTGTTGTCGAGCTGCAGGCCTTTTGGAATTCGCAAATATAATATGCTTTGGCCTGGGGAAATGCTTGTATCATCGTCGAACATTTTCTCTCCGGTAAATTGGGTAACAGGAAAAGCATTAAAAAATTGGGCAATCTTAATTTTCGTCAGCTCAGATTTAATTGATAATACGTGATCATCCTCAATTATTTCCAAACTCGGCGCTTTAGATAAACTTGTAATATCCAAGTTATTCATGTTTGCCCTCGTCCGATAAAATGCCGCTTCCACTTTATCGTCATTCACATTTTTTCTTTCCACGATAATTTGTGTATTGATGCTCCTATTCTCGTGAGATGATAACACTAGTATTGGTTTATCATAAGCAAACTCCCATTGGGTAACAATAAATTTTTTGCCCACATCGGCGATTCTTCCCTCAACTGCCGCATCGTACAATTCCAAGCTTTCCTTTTCAACAGCCTTCGGATCAACCCTTTTCCAATCGGACGTCCCTTTCGCAGGGAGGAATAGATCTACTATCATGCAGAAAACCAATACCCCTATATAAATTCCGAAAATCCATCGAACCCGCCTGCTATAAACATATTTCCTCGTCTTATTGCTAGTCCTGTTCATAAAAATTTTCGCGATAAAAAATATTATTCCAATTAATATAAGGAAATTAAACAACGGAAAAAACATAGTCATCATTGCCGCACCTCCAGCCTATTTGCCAAAAGAAACGAACAGGCAAAAAGAAGACTAATAGTGACGGTTGCTTTGAGAATAAATAAAACAAAAGATGTTTCCTTAAAGAAAAACCCTGTTAATTCCCAGACGGTATTTGAATTTCCGTTTAATCCTCCAAGGAACGATACCCCGATAAAAAGCACCGGCAGGAGAACCGCGAAGATTTTATACATCTGAACAAGCGTCCCAACAAAATAGCCTAATGCACAAAAGAGGAAAACGTAAAGGATCGTTGCCATAATTCCCAAAAGAAATGCAGATGGCGAAGCCACTGTGTCTGTACTTTTTATCGGCATATTATTAGCGAAAAAATAGATGACTACTTTAAAAAAGTAGGATGATAGCATGGCCGTCAGCCCGCCAATGATGCTTGCAGTCAATAAAAATAAGGCATTGGAGAGGTTGCTGCTCAATCGATTTGTCACAAAGGTAAAGTCGTCATAGCGGTAGGTCTTCATTGTGATTTGAATCGCGGCAATAACCCCCCATAATAGAGTAAATCCAACAATGATATCTGACGAATAATAAGCAGCATCAATTTCTAGGCTGTCCATCCTTGAACCGCTCCCGCCAACTCCATTAAAACTGAAAGCAATCGCCAGAACCTGGAGAACAAGCAGCGTCATCAAAAATGGCACATAGGCCCTAAGCTTATAAAAATACTGTTTTTTCACAATCTCCGGCAAATTAGCCTTTGTTAAAGACATCATCAATTCCTCCCTTCGTTTTACTAGTTAAATAAACACATAGGTCGCTGACAGCAACGGGTGAAACCTCGATTCCTGCAGCACGGGCCGTCTGCAAATCCTTTTCAGAAAAATCATTTTTCACTGCCGCATACGACTGGTCGGAACCAACAGTTTTTCGATAGAATACTTCCCGATTGTCTGTCCACTCATCAATAACAGCATTTTTCCCTTGAAGCCCTATGGCCCACTCTTTCAAATCTGCTGCAGGCATATGAAGCCGTTCTTTTCCTTCATTAATCAAAAGAATGTCTTCCAGCAAATCCTCAATTTCATTCAAATGATGGCTGGAAATGATAATAGTGCGGGGATGGACAATGTATTCTTTCAGTAATGCCCGGTAAAAATCATTTCTTACCGCCGCGTCCATTCCTGATGTTGGTTCGTCAAAAATCGTCAACGGGCAGCGGGCTGATAACCCTATAATGGCGTTAAATGTACTTTTCATTCCCTTTGACAGTCCATCATAATGCTGAAGAGACTGGAGAGAGAAATAGTTAAAAAGACGTTCTGCCAGCCCGGAGTCCCAATTTTCATAAAAATTGGAGGCAGCCAATAAAATTTCCATCAAGTTTAATGCCGAGGGAAATTTCATTTGGTCATGAACAAAAATGGTATTGGCTGAGACTGTCAAATTATTAAAAGGATTTTCACCAAAAACCTGTATGTCACCAGAGGTTTCTTTAAAAAAGCCGGTGATTATTTTCAGAAGCGTTGTTTTTCCCGCTCCATTCCGTCCAATCAGCCCGGTGATTTTATTTTCATCAATTTTGCATGAAAGGTGATCCAGCGCCTTTGTATTGCCAAACACTTTAGTTAATCCCTTGCACTCGATTGCGCTCATTCTCCCGCCTCCCCTATCTTTGCCGTTTTAATCATTTCGATTAATTCCTCTTTACTGACATTCAAACGCCCCGCTTCCAGGACAATTTCATGTACCAGCCGTGCGAGCGTTTGGTCTTTCCGCTTCGATAAAATCATTTCCTTCGCATTGCTTGTGACAAACATCCCGAGCCCCCGCTTTTTATAGAGAATATTTTCTTCTGCCAAAATATTTAGTCCCTTTGCGGCTGTTGCCGGATTAATATTAAAGATCTCTGCCAGCTGATATTGGGAATATATTTTCTGGTCACTTTCAACGTTTCCGCCAAGAATCTCATTTTCAAGCCACTCCGAGATTTGCAGATAAATCGGCTTTGCTCCGTCCAAATTGAAATTCAATCTTTTACCTCCTCCCATTTTACTATCTCAGTACATTACTGTTGTAATGTACTGTATCATAATTACCAAAAATAAACAATAAAAAAACTGATGGAATGCTCCACCAGCTTCTTCGATTAAATAAAGTTATAAACAGGATGATTGAGGACATTCTTCGGGTTTTGATCTTGAAATTCTTCCTCGGCAGGAACCAAAATAGTTTCCCCTTTTATCTATATTTTGCTAAAGCTATAATTGAAACTAGAGAAATTTTTGAAGGAGGGGTTTGTTTGAGCAGAAGGTTTGATGACAAGATTACATTACATAACGGCGTCCAAATGCCGCAGCATGGCTTTGGCGTCTATAAAATGACAGATGCTGCCCAAATGGTGCCGGCGATCCATAAAGCATTGGAGGTTGGCTATCGTTCCTTTGATACAGCGCAAATGTACAAAAATGAAGGAATGCTGGGCGAACTATTGCATGAAAGCCAGGTAGGGCGGAAAGAGCTTTTTATTACAACAAAAATAAATAATGATAATCAGGGCTACGACCAATCACTGTTCACATTCGAACAGTCGCTGGCCGACCTGCAGCTGAGCCAGCTGGATTTATTGCTTGTCCATTGGCCTAGTCAAAAACATTTTTTCGAGACATGGCGCGCCTTTGAACGCCTATACGAAGAAAAAATGGTACGGGCAATCGGGGTTTGCAATTTTCAAATTGAGCACCTTGAAAAATTAAAAACAAGGGCGAATGTGATGCCGATGGTGAACCAAA
>CAYNUT010000021.1:37297-41898 GCA_964400595.1 uncultured Neobacillus sp.
CTTCGACAATATTATTCTCCCTTAAATAGCTTCGAGGTTCATCCATACTTGACACAGGTCCCATTACGAAGCTATTTAAGGGAGAATAATATTGTCGTAGAGGCATGGGGGCCGCTTGCTAGAGGCCAGGTACTGAAGGATGCTTTACTTGAGGAAATGGCAGGGCGTTATGGCAAGACGGCGGCACAAATTGTCCTCCGCTGGCATCTGCAGCACGATTCCATTTTCATTCCAAAATCCAGCACCCCAAGTCGGATTGAAGAAAATGTCAATATCTATGACTTTGAACTATCGGCAGAAGACATGGGAAAAATCGATAGCCTCAACCGCAGCCATCGCACCGGCCCAGACCCGGACAAAGTTTACCTCACCATTTAGGAAGTTGGGTGTCAGGCACCACAAAAAGACATTTTTGCGTTTTTGTCCGTCTCCAGTGGACACATTGTGATGCCTGACACACTGTTGCTGTTAGGAAATTCTTTTGAGATTTTTGAATTGGCCTTTTGAGAGTACGGTTCTCTCCAGGCGATGTGCCGTGATACCGGCGAAGACAGCAAGGATGATGTCTTTTGGCAGCGGGGCGACCATCCACAACCAAGCCACTTTGTAAGTAAATCCGTCTGGAGCTGCTGCCCAGAACTTAAAGGCAAAGTACATCCAGTTGGTGCCAAATAAGTAGTTCACGGCCATTCCAATGAGAGCTGCAACAATATATGCCGCGATACTCTTTTTCTTTTCCACAATTAATCCAATGATATAGGCAGTAAAAATGTAGGAAATCACAAACCCGAAGGTCGCTTTAAAAATAGTTGATGGTCCGCCTGTCAAATCAGCAAAAACAGGAACACCCGCCAAGCCGACTAACATATAAACAACCATCGCAACAGCCCCAAGGCGTTTCCCCAATATCGCCCCTGCTAAAATAGCAAAGAATGTTTGCAGTGTAATCGGTACTCCCCCGACATGCAAAAACGGTGCAATTGCCGTAATGTTTGCCCCAATCGCCATCAATGCCACAAACATGCCAACTAGTGTTATATCTAATGCCCTAAATTTCATATGGAATCCCCACCCAAAAATATATTTATCATAGATTTAAGATAAAGGGTTTCTGTATTTGTGTCAACTTATTTTTAAAATTGGTTAACATAAATATTTTAACCATTGCGAAAAGCGAAGCGCATGGAGGGAAAATCAACAGGCACGTTTAAAACAACCAAAATATACGTTATTAATAGGAAAAGCCTGGCTCATTGTTGATCCAGGCTTTTCTGCTTATAACAGGATGTTATTTTTCAAAAATCGCATTGGATAGTAAACGGAATAGGTAATCCGTATGATCGCGGAAGCCTGCTTCGAGTCCAATCAGCGTTACGTCTTTATCCTGCTCCTGAACCACGACAGCCTGCCCTTTTGCAGCCATGCTGTTTTTCCAGTGGCCGGCCATAAAGAAATCATCGGCATTATCCATCGTTGCTGCTACTTTGTCATTGCCCGTTCCGGTAAACCACGCAGGGCGGTAAACGAAGCCAAGATCATCCTGGCTGTAGCCGGCTGTTAAGCCAGCGCCCTCGTAATCCACTTTCACGATGCCATTATAGTTAGAGCCGCCAGTATTGATGATGTCATCTGTGAGTCCAAGTGTTTTTGTTGCTCTTGATGCACCGGCGCCAACAGCAATATACTTGCCGCCGCTGTTAACGAAGTTTGTTACATTGGTTTTGAATTTATCCAGTTGACCGGCATTTTGGAAGCCAAATTCTTTGTTTGCAGTGGATAGATTAGTCGAAATGAGGCTTTCTGTGCCGCTGTAAACAAATACATCATACCCGTTTAGACCGTTTTCAGCTGCCTCAACCGGGGTTACTTCCGTCACCTGAAAGCCGAGTCTTTTTAAAGCCAGCTTTGTTCCACTGTGGGATTGCTGTTTGCCCATGCCGCCATCCTTCAAGATGGCCACCTTTAAGGCTGATAGGGCAGTTGCATCCGCAGGGATACTGGAAGCAGAATTCACCTGAAGTCCGGATGCTTTCACGGCTGCTGAGATTTGGTTAGCAGCAGCTTCAGTATAGAAGTTACCCTTTTCATCACGTTTTACGGATACTCCCTGCTGTAGCAAAGTATTGACTAGATTAACAGCTTTGACGGAGCTGTTTGGAATCAGGAATGGACCTTTACCGGATACGGCTCCTTGCTCTGAAATCTGATTTACCTTTGTTGCCGTGACATCAACAGAATTTTGTGTTGGCACGGCGTCAAAGCCCCAAAGCTCTGGAAGGCTCCATGCGGAAATATCGTACATGGCAGGAGTATCATTTGTGATGTCTTCGCCGTCCCAGAGAATCGTGTTGGCTAAACCGGCTTTCGCCTGATCCATTTTTACAATGTAAGTTCCTTTCGGATAAGTTTTTCCATCAGTCTGGAATGCTTTTGCTGCCTGTACGACTTCGATATCATTATTGAGTAAATGGTTAACAGCTTTATTTGTGACCGTCGGGTCTTTTTCCTTAACCGGCAGGATGTAGGCTTTCGGGAAAAAACCGTCCTGGTGGAATGGATGGTCAAAGTTGATGCCGCGCTTAAACATTTCGATTTGGTCAGCAATCATGGCCTGCTTGTTTTCGGAAGCAAAATTCAGTGCCCCCATTATGGCATTGTACATCCAGCGCACTCCATTCCAATCATTCGTCGGCGTTTCAAGTGTATGGCCATAGGCTCCGTGATACATGGCGTACATCGGTGTAAAAATTGGCGGATAATCGTCCCAGCCGGCAGAATCATCACGCTGCGGGACATAAACGCCCTGCATATTTTGGTATAGGCTGCTGCTTGAGAATTGCGGCTTATTTTTCATAATTTCGGCTTCCATCGCTTCTGCCTGCTGGAATGCCCATTTGTTGTAGAGATCGTACTCGTAGTTAGGGTTATGCGGAGGTGTACATGGTTCTATGAGGCCTTGGAGGTTTGGCCCGTAATTTTTCACATATCCATGGGTGTCAAGGAAGACCATTGGGTTCCATTCTTTAATGAGGTTAACTGTTTCCCGGGTTTCTGGCTGTGACTGGGTGATAAAATCGCGATTGAGGTCAATTCCCTCACCGTTAAAACGGGTGGCGCCGACGCGTCCGTCAGGGTTTTGCACCACGTTAAAAATCAAAATGTTATTGGCCAAAATATTTTTTGTTTCCTGATCATTTTGGGTGGCGAACCGTTCTATCAGCTGAAGGACCGCATCAGATCCGGCAAATTCAGTCCCATGAATGGAGCCATTAATCATAATCGGAACTTTAAAATCCGGATTGGCGGCAATCCAATCCTGTGCTTTACCCGGATTTTTAAACATTTGCTTTCTTAACGACTGAATTTTTCCAAACTTGCCTTGCGTGGCCGGGTCGGCAATCGTTACAACATAGAGAGGATGTCCATTTGCAGACGTGCCGCGAACTTCAACCTTTACCCGGTTGGATTGCTTTTCAATGTCCATTAGTTTTGCGCCGATTTTTGAGAATTTCACAAAATCATAGTTTTCACTATTAAACATACTGCCATCCTGCTCTTCGTACGCATTGACGTTTGTCCATTTTGGGCCCTCGGCAAATCCTGAGGTCCACGGAACAGTGGTAAGCAGGCTCACAGCCAAAAGGCCTGCAGCCGTTTTCTTCTTATTCATTTTCAACCTCCACCTATGTATTTTTATTGACCTAGGTGAATTTCTATGTAGTGAGACTATTTTAATATGAAACCCATAAATGAGCCATCCTACCAACCTACCAAACCCTCGACATAAACCACCAAGCGATAGGAAAATAGCACCAATTGGTGTCAGGCACCAAAGAAAGACATTTCACCCCTATTTGTCCGCCTCCAGTGGACACTATCCGCATCAATTAAAAAAGGCAGCTCCTTTGTACAAGAAAGAGATGCCTTTTGGGTTTTTGAATTATTTTACCTTGGCGCTTTCTACTTTCGAAGCGGCGAGTGATAGGTTCTCGCGCTGAGTCTTTAATACTTCAAGGCCGAACCACATGAACGGGATACCCCAGGCAAGGACGGAGAAGTCGGAGATAACTGGGATCAAGTTTAGAAAAGGACCCAAAATCAGCAGAATGGCCGGAGCCTTCGAGAATACCTTTGACTTTAAGACCGCTATACCAAGTAAAATCATCGAAAGCATGATGGTTACCATCATAAACGGACCTGCAATCATAATTGGAAGCGGCGGTGCAGCCATTTTCAGGACTTTTGGATCATAAACAGCGAACACCAATGTCGAAAACACCATTCCCATCAAGATAAAGCTTCCCAACGCATATAGGATAAACGCCGTAAAGCCCAATTTACCAAACTCCTTCTGATACGATAAATACAATCCGAAAATCCCCAATCCCATAAAGATCGTTCCCAACACACCTGCCGTCAATTCCTGCGGGCTATTCATTCCCCAAACCAATGCCAGCGGGCACATTAACGCCCGGAAAAACCCTCCAATGATACTGAATATAGCCAACAGACGAACCACTTGATTAAAACTCATGTTATCAACTTCCTTTCGTTTGATTAACCATACTGTATCAATCCCGGCGTCCCGGCGTCTTGTGACC
>CAYNUT010000022.1:0-38361 GCA_964400595.1 uncultured Neobacillus sp.
GAATGCCTGCCTGTCACGCAGGAGGTCGCGGGTTCGAGTCCCGTCCAGACCGCCACTATATGGATAAAGTAGGAACGGAAATATGCCGTTCTTTTTTATTTGTCCGTAATTAGGAATTTAAGAGAATTTGCCTTAGATGAAAAAGGAATATTAATCCGGGTCACACCAGTTTTTTTTTCAACTAATTCGTCACACCCTTTTGCCGAAATACTAAAAATCATGTAAACTACATATAGATTAGGCATCCTTAGGATCTCTCCTAAGGTTTTTTTGTACATAAAAAAGGATAGTATGAAGATATAGTTTTGATATGTTAAAGTAAAAAAGGTGATTGATATGAATCAGTATGAGATAAATACGGCAAATTCTGATGAAACCTCTGAATTTGCAGAAAAACTGGCGTCATTTTTACAACCGGGGGATATTATTGCTCTTGAGGGCGATTTAGGTGCCGGCAAAACAACTTTTACAAAAGGCCTGGCAAAGGGCTTGGCTATAAAGAAAACCGTCAATAGTCCGACCTTTACGATCATTAAGGAGTATAAGGGCAAGATGCCTTTGTATCATATGGATGTCTACAGGGTTGAGGGTACATTTGAAGATTTGGGCTTTGATGAATATTTTGAAGGAGACGGCGTAACCGTGGTGGAATGGGCTCATCTAATTGAAGACCAGCTTCCATCTGCCCTATTGACAATTTACCTTTACCACGAAGGTCAGGATCAAAGGAAAATGGTCCTGAAACCGAAGGGAAAAAGATACGAGGATCTATGTAAGGAGCTTTTTCAATGACTATTTTAGCAATTGATACTTCTAATTATGCGTTGGGAGTAGCGCTTTTAGAAGAGAACCAAGTACTCGGCGAATATATTACGAATTTAAAAAAGAATCACTCGATCCGCATTATGCCTGCTATTCAAACTCTTATGAAGGATTGCGGACGCCAGCCTTCAGATTTAACAAAAATAGTCGTGGCGAAAGGTCCAGGATCTTACACTGGAGTAAGAATTGGAGTCACTATTGCTAAATCATTGGCATGGACATTAAGTATACCGCTTGTGGGCGTCTCCAGTCTTGAAATTTTAGCATCAGGAACAGGACGATATTTTGCTGGCTATATATCCCCTATTTTTGATGCTAGAAGAGGACAAGTCTATACCGGACTATATCAGTTTATCGATGGCAAACTCGAAACCATTGAAAAGGATCAACTGGTCATGTCTGTTGATTGGGTAGCAAAATTAACGGAACAAAAAAACCCGATTTTATTCGTTGGAAATGACCTGCCTCTGCACCAGGAGACAATTGAAGAGCAGTTAGGCTCACAGGCTGTTTTTGCCAGCATAACAGAGCATAATCCCCGGCCAGCGGAGCTTGCTTTATTAGGCAAGGATAAAGAAGGGGAAGATATTCATACATTTGTTCCAAATTATATCCGCCTGGCTGAGGCTGAGGCTAAGTGGTTAGAGGCAAAAGGAAAAATATCTAATGGATTGGAATAGAGAAAAATGGAAGATTATATTTTTCGTTATATGAGGGATGAGGATATTGATGAGGTTTTAGCGGTGGAACACGCCTCTTTTACCACACCGTGGAGCCGGGAAGCTTTTTATAATGAATTGCATAATAATAAATTTGCCGTTTATAATGTGCTTGAGCATGAGAAAAGAGTCATCGGGTATTGCGGGGTATGGGTTGTGATTGATGAGGCTCACGTGACCAATGTAGCCATTCTTCCGGAATATAGGGGGAAAAAGCTTGGTGAGACGATGATGCGGAAGCTGATCTCTATTACCCGCGATATGGGGGCAAGGAGCATGACGCTGGAGGTAAGGGTTACGAACATTGTGGCTCAATCGCTTTACCGAAAACTTGGATTTCAAAATGGCGGCATTCGGAAAAATTATTATTCGGATAATTTGGAGGATGCCCTTGTGATGTGGGTGAACTTATGAAAAAAGATATATGGATATTAGGAATTGAAACGAGCTGTGATGAAACAGCCGTTGCCATTATAAAGAACGGCCGTGAAATTGCCGCAAATGTTGTGGCTTCCCAAATCGAAAGTCATAAACGTTTCGGCGGAGTCGTACCGGAAATTGCCTCCCGTCATCATGTTGAACAAATCACCATTGTGATGGAAGAGGCATTGAAGCAGGCGAATATCACGATAGATGAAATTGATGCTGTCGCGGTGACAGAAGGCCCTGGTTTAGTGGGAGCTTTGTTAATCGGGGTGAATGCCGCAAAAGCCATTGCTTTTGCTCATAATAAACCGCTTGTTCCGGTTCATCATATTGCGGGCCATATTTATGCAAACCGGCTTGTAACAGAGCTGCAATTTCCGTTGCTAGCGTTGGTTGTGTCAGGCGGACATACAGAGCTTGTTTATATGAAGGAGCATGGTCATTTTGAAGTGATCGGAGAGACGCGGGATGACGCAGCTGGTGAGGCCTATGACAAGGTGGCAAGAACATTAGGTCTTCCATATCCCGGCGGCCCGCAGATTGACCGTCTGGCACATGCAGGAAGCCCTGATATTGATCTGCCGCGGGCATGGTTAGAGGAAGGGTCCTACGATTTTAGTTTTAGTGGGCTTAAATCGGCCGTTATCAATACCGTTCATAATGCGGAGCAGCGCGGGAAGGTAATCGCTCCTGAAGACATGGCTGCAAGCTTTCAGGCAAGCGTTGTTGAAGTCTTGGTAAAAAAGACAGAAAGGGCCGTCAATGAATACGGTGTAAAACAAGTGCTAGTGGCCGGCGGCGTTGCAGCAAACAAAGGTCTTCGCAGTGCTTTAGAAAAAGTATTTGCGGATGCTGAGACAGAATTGGTGATTCCCCCTTTGTCGTTGTGTACTGACAATGCTGCGATGATTGCAGCAGCCGGCAGCGTGATGTATGAAAAAGGTGTTAGAGCAGAGCTGTCGTTAAATGCAAACCCCGGGCTGGATATTGAAATCTACAATGAGGTGTACCCTTCCTAAATGGAAGGGTTTTTTATTTTAACAAAAGGAAATTAATTTTATGGATAAATGTGTAAAACTAATCAAATGATTGGTTAAAAAAGCCTGAGCCCTTGGTGTATATGAGTTTGGAAAAACCTAATCAAACATTTGATTAGCATTTAAAAAAATAAATCAAATGTTTGATTAAATCATGCCAAAGCTAATCAATCGTTTGGTTAATTTGGGTTGAAAACCAATCAAATGATTGATTGAAACGGCATGGGCCCTTGGTACACAATGGATAATAAAAGTAATCAAACGTTTGTTTAATATTGTAGGAAACAAATCAATCGTTTGATTAAATGGGGCTGAAAACTAATTAAATGATTGATTAAAATGATTTGAGTACTTGGTATAAATGGGTTTTCTAAAACTAATCAAATGATTGATTAAAAATAGTGTGAATAAATCAGCATGACTTACTTCAGGATGTGGATAACTATAATTGATTGTTGGTAATGTGGATAAATACGGTGATTATTGTGGATAATGTGTAAAAGTATAAAAACTTTTCAGAACTATTGAATCTGATAGGTAAATAAAATTGTGGAAAAGGTTCTTCTTGTATCAAAATTGTTGATATTCGCCTTTTTTATGCTGATAAAAATAAGCAAAAACCGGACTTTCCAGCCCGGTTCATTATTGCCTATCAACTATTCCGCCAGCTCTGCCCATTCTTCCATTAATTGATCGAGTTCGACTTTGGCTTTTTCACTATTTATGTTAATCTCCAATACTTTTTCGTGGTCCTGAAATACACCTGGCTCGCATAATAACTGCTCGCATTCCTGAATTTGTTCCTCTAACTCTTCAATTCTTTGCTCGATTTCTTCCAATTTTCTTTTTCGCTGCCGCTCCAGCTTTTTGCTTGCCTTATCCTGTTGAAAACTACTTTTATCAGATGATTCAACGGCATCCTTTTTTCTAATTGAGACGGCCTGTGCCAATGCTGCCAATTCTTCCTGTTCCAACTTTTTATCCAAATAGTAGTCATAATCACCTAGGTACTCGGTGCTGCCTACAGGACTCAGCTCCAGCACCTTTGTAGCAATGCGGTTAATAAAATACCGGTCATGTGATACAAATAAAATCGTACCGGGATAATCTATCAGGGCATTCTCAAGAATTTCCTTGCTGTCTAAGTCCAAGTGGTTGGTCGGCTCGTCCAAGATTAAGAGATTGGCCTTTTCGAGCATCAGTTTAGCAAGAGCAATGCGGGCTTTCTCACCGCCGCTTAATGTAGAGACGATTTTTAGTACATCGTCACCGGAAAATAAGAATTGGCCAAGCACCGTACGGATTTCTTTTTCCGTTTTCAGTGGGTAATCATCCCATAGCTCATTTAAGACCCGTTTATTGGAGGATAATTTGGCCTGTTCCTGATCGTAGTAGCCAATCGTCAGGTTTGTTCCATATTGAATCGTACCCGCAAGCGAGGGCAATTTTTGAATGATTGTTTTTAAAAGGGTGGATTTACCGATGCCGTTTGGGCCGACAAGGGCGATGCTGTCACCTTTAAAGACGCGGAAGGAAATGCCATCTGAAACCTTCTTGCCATCATAACCCACGGCAAGTGAGTTCATTGTTAAAACGTCGTTTCCGCTTTGCCTTTCTATTTCAAACGAAAAAGAAGCCGAGCGTTCATCTCCTAATGGGCGGTCTAAAATGTCCAACTTCTCGAGCTTTTTCCGACGGCTTTGAGCCCGTTTTGTTGTCGATGCCCTGGCTAAATTCCGTTGAATGAAGTCCTGCAGCTGAGCAATCTCCTGCTGCTGTTTATCGTACAGCTTCATATCACGCTCATAATTGGCCGCTTTTTGCTCAAGGTATGCACTATAATGGCCGGGAAACCTTTGAATTTGCTTTCGCGAGAGCTCATAAACCTGGGTAACGACCTTATCCAAAAAATAACGGTCATGGGAAACGATCAAAATCGCGCCATCATAGCCCTGCAAATATTGCTCCAGCCATGTGAGGGTTTCGATGTCCAGGTGGTTGGTCGGCTCGTCCAAGATTAAAATATCAGGCTTCGTTAACAATAATTTCCCTAACGCAAGGCGGGTTTTTTGTCCGCCGCTTAAACTGGAAATCATTAAAGAACTGTTATGAAAGCTTAAACCGTGTAAGACGGAGCGAATATCGGCTTCGTACTGATAGCCGCCCTGCTCCTTAAATTTCACCTGCAGTCCGTCATACTCTTTTAATATCCGTTCGTAACGGCCGCTGTCTTCGAAAACGGCAGGATCCGCCATTTGCTCCTCAAGGCGGCGAAGTGATTTTTCCATTGTCCGCAGCTCTTCAAAAACGGTCAGCATTTCATCCCAGATTGACAGCTTGGACTCGAGTCCCGTGTTCTGTGCTAAATAGCCGATTGTCACATCTTTTGGTTTGATAATTTCACCGCCGTCATGGGAAAGATGGCCGGCAATGATTTTTAGAAGAGTAGATTTTCCAGCTCCATTACGTCCAACAAGGGCGACGCGGTCCCGGGTTTGTAATTCCAGCTTTATATTCGATAAAATAAGGTCAGCACCATAATATTTTTGTAATTGATTAACCTGCAATAAAATCATTTTTTTCACCTCTATTACCTAGTTCTAGTGTAACTGATTCGACGAGTGTCGGCAATAAAGCGCACGGGGTCAATTTTTTACCAAAAAATGTAGAAATAAGTTCAAAGTTTCACACACAAATCCCTTAAAATATTGTATGATTTGATGGGAGGAATTTAATTTATGGCAGATTTTACACATTTTA
The DNA here is from genome assembly GCA_964400595.1 of uncultured Neobacillus sp. Classification (GTDB taxonomy): domain Bacteria; phylum Bacillota; class Bacilli; order Bacillales; family Cytobacillaceae; genus Neobacillus. The sequence continues at coordinate 5,765 of CAYNUT010000022.1, forward strand.
ATGATGAAGGCCGTGCAAAGATGGTAGACGTAAGTGAAAAGCCGGAAACTGCACGCACTGCTTTGGCCCATTCCAGCATAACGGTTAGCAAAGAAATTTTTGAAAAAATACACAACCATGAAATGAAAAAAGGCGATGTACTTGGGGTTGCGCAGGTCGCAGCAGTCATGGCAGCGAAAAAAACATGGGAGATCATCCCGATGTGCCACCCGATTCCTTTAACAGGAGTGAATATATCCTTCTCCTGGGAGAAAGAAGAGGAAGAGCAGTATAGGCTCAATATTGCCGCTGCAGTGAAAACAAAGGGCAGCACAGGTGTTGAGATGGAAGCGCTCGCAGCTGCATCTGTGTGCGCACTGACTGTCTATGATATGTGTAAAGCAGTCGATAAAGGTATGGTTATCGGTCCGACTTTTTTAGTAGAGAAGACCGGCGGCAAAAACGGTGATTTTAAAAGAAATGTTTAATAAATTTAACTATGCGGGGTGTAGGAGTATATGACAAATGAAACGATGAAAATTCCACAGGCTACGGCAAAGCGTTTGCCTTTGTATTATCGATTTATCCAAAACCTGCATTCTTCCGGAAAACAGAGGGTCTCTTCCGCAGAATTAAGTGAAGCGGTGAAAGTAGATTCAGCAACGATTCGCAGAGATTTTTCTTATTTCGGTGCTTTAGGGAAAAAAGGCTACGGCTATAATGTGAATTACTTATTGACCTTTTTCCGTAAAACCCTTGATCAAGATGAATTGACGAAGGTTGCCTTAATCGGGGTAGGGAATCTTGGTACCGCTTTTTTACATTATAATTTTTTGAAAAATAATAACACTAAAATGGAATGCGCCTTTGATGTTGATCCAGAAAAAATCGGCACCAAAATCGGCGATGTTCCCATTTATTCATTGGATGATTTAGAGAAGTATTTAGGAGATGGCGATATCTCGGTGGCCATTTTAACGGTTCCGGCTCCTGTTGCCCAGTTAATCACTGACCGGCTGGTTAAAGTGGATGTCAAAGGAATCTTGAACTTTACGCCTGCAAGGTTAAATGTCCCTTCGGCCATCCGCGTCCATCATATTGATTTGGCGGTTGAATTGCAATCACTGGTTTACTTTTTAAAACACTATCCAACAGATGAAGAGATTGAAGAATAATTTAATGAAAAGGGCTTTTCACGGCATTTAGTCGTGAAGGGCCTTTTTTTATGAATAGAAACTTTACAACGTAACAGTGTTATGTTACATTGTAAAAAAGAAAGGGGTTTTCAAAAATGAGCGAGAGTTTAATTTCGAAGAAGGAGTTATTGGATTTAACGGGAATATCATATGGGCAGCTATATCGATGGAAACGGAAGGATCTAATACCGGAAGAGTGGTTTATTCGGAAATCTACATTTACCGGTCAGGAAACATTTTTTCCAAAAGAAAAGATATTAGAACGAATTGATAAAATTCAAACCATGAAAGAAAATCTCTCGTTGGATGAACTGGCTGACATGTTTTCGCCGAATGTTTCCGATTTACAAATAACGAAGGATGATTTGCTAAAACGTAACATTGTTTCGATTGAAGTGCTGAATTTATACATCGAAAAGGAAGGCGGCAGTCATCAGTTTGATTTTTCAAGAATATTAGAAGTATATGTCTTAGAAAAGCTTCTTCACTCCGGCGATATAAATTTAGAAGAAGGAATGATGCTGCTTCAGGTATTAAAGAACCATCGCAGTGTCCTTAAACAAAAAAATGGGGAGCTCGTGCTGACAAGAAAGCTTGGGGTCTCATCGTGTTGTTTATTAATCAATGCGGAAGCGATTCATGTGGAACAGGGAACGAAAATTGTAGTGCAGCTCTCGCTGATGACGTACGTGGAAGAAATTAAGGCAAAATTAGGATAAAGGAGAATGGAAATGGATTTGATGAATAGGGGAAATCTTGTCATTAATGGATTTGGTGCTTCAAACGGAGGGCATTTCCATCTGGTCACCATTAATGGGCGGGGGACGGTTAACAACGATTTGGAATGCAGTGAATTGGAATGTAACGGCTCAGGGACGATCAAGGGAAACGTGAAAGCAAATTCGGCTAAGGTAAGCGGGAATGCCAGGTTTAATGGGAATTTTATTTGCCAGAAGCTGAGGGTTGAGGGGACAGCGAAAATTGAACAAAGCCTGAGCTCCTCCCACTTAAAGGTTTCCGGAAAGGCATCTGTTGGAGGAAAAGTAAAGTGTGAAGAGATAAAAGTTCACGGCAGTTTAACGGTTGGCGGGGATTGTGAAGCGGAAATTTTTAAAGCTGAATCGCACTTCAAGATTGGGGGATTATTAAATGCCGAACAGATAGACATTAAGATTTTTGGAGAATGCCGGGCAAAGGAAATCGGCGGGCAGGTGATTACGGTTAAGCAGAAAGGGTCATTGATCGGTTCTCTGCTAAAACCCATCTTTAAAACCCAGCTTGAAGCGGAAGTAATTGAAGGGGATAAAATAGACCTTGAAAATACGATTGCCAAAGTGGTGCGGGGTAACCAGGTGAGAATTGGTCCAAATTGTCACGTTGGTGTTGTGGAATACACTGAAGAATTTTTCCAGGATAAAAATGCTATCGTCAGTGATGCTAGAAAGGTTTAGGGGGAAAAGAGTATGGGAAAAGGTGAAAACTTAATCATAAATGGCTCGGGAAGTTATCCTGGCGGCCGTTACGATAAAGTCAGCATCCGCGGTGAAGGTACAATTGCAAATGATGTGGAATGCTCCGCTTTTCGTGTTTATGGCACGAGCGAAGCGATTGAAAATGTGAATGCCGGTTCCGTGAAAATCTTTGGCGAGGCTGAGATCAAAGGCGATATTGGGGCGGATGCAACTCTCATCATGGGGACAATGATAGCCGGCAGGAATGCCCGGTTGAAAAAAATGAAGGTTTTCGGTTTGCTTGAAGTGGGAGAGCGTCTTGTTGGCGAGGAAGCGGTCATTAAGGGAAGTATTGCGGTCAATGGCGATGTCGAGTATGAGAAGTTTGACTCAAACGGCGGGTTTGAAATTAAGGGTTTGTTATCCGCAGATACGATTAAAATCAACTTGAGTTTCGGGCAGAGCAATGCGGAGGAAATTGGCGGCGGGAAAATCACGGTTAAAAAGGGGGCCTGGCTTATCCCCTTCACCAATATTTCACTTTCGAAGAAAGAGGGCTTCCTTACTGCCAAGGTAATCGAAGGGGATGACATTTATCTGGAAAATACCACGGCAGAGGTTGTCCGAGGCAAAAACGTGAAAATCGGCCCCGGCTGTCAAATTGGTTTGGTGGAATTTCGGGAGGATTTTACACATGACCCACGGGCAACGGTTAAAACAAAGACAAAAATATAAGGGAGAAATGGGATGACAACGAAGGAAAGTAAACTAGGTTTGGTTGTGGCGGGGCTCCTGCTGGGGATTTTAATGGCCTCGATGGATAATACGATTGTGGTAACGGCAATGGCAACGATTGTCGGTGATCTTGGCGGGCTCGAGAGCTTTGTCTGGGTTGTTTCCGCCTATATGGTGGCGGAAATGGCAGGAATGCCGATTTTCGGCAAATTGTCGGATATGTATGGAAGGAAAAGGTTTTTTATTTTTGGGTTGATCTTATTCATGGCAGGCTCGGCATTGTGCGGCACAGCTGAGACGATTACGCAATTGAGTATCTACCGTGCGATTCAAGGGGTAGGCGGCGGAGCGCTTGTTCCGATTGCGTTTACCATCATGTTTGATTTATTCCCTCCAGAGAAACGCGGTAAAATGGGAGGGATGTTTGGGGCCGTTTTTGGACTGTCGAGTATTTTTGGCCCGTTGCTAGGGGCCTATATTACTGACCATATCAGCTGGCATTGGATTTTTTATATTAATCTGCCCCTTGGCATTTTGTCGCTGATTTTTATTGTCATCTCTTACAAGGAATCTCCTATTCATCAGAAGCAGTCGATCGATTGGTGGGGAGCGGTAACATTAATTGGTGCTGTCGTGTGCTTGATGTTTGCCCTGGAATTGGGGGGACAGAAATATGACTGGGATTCTACGGTCATTTTAAGCCTGTTTGCTGGATTCACGTTTCTGTTTCTTATCTTTTTATATGCGGAGACCAAAGCGAAAGATCCTATCATTTCATTTTCAATGTTTAGGAACAGATTGTTTGCTGGGAGTACGCTTGTTGGTTTGTTTTACGGGGCGGCGTTTATGGCGGGAACGGTCTATATCCCGATTTTTGTTCAGGGCGTATACGGCGGAAGTGCAACTAATTCCGGCCTGATTTTATTGCCGATGATGGTAGGTTCCGTGGTAACGGCCCAGGTGGGCGGCTTTTTGACGACCAAAATGAGCTATCGAAACATCATGTTTTTATCGGGTGTGATTTTGATTGGCGGATTCTTGCTGCTTAGCACAATTACGCCAGAAACCAGCCGGGCGATTCTGACTCTATACATGGTTATAGTAGGCTTAGGCGTAGGTTTTTCATTTTCTGTTTTGAGTATGGCGGCGATTCATCCGTTTGGCATGGAGCAACGGGGTTCGGCTACTTCTACCAGTAACTTTATCCGCTCGCTGGGAATGACCGTTGGCATCACCATTTTTGGCACGATTCAAAGGAGCGATTTAAAAGAGGGGCTGGAGAAGGCTTTTTCCGGGATGGGCCCAATGCCAAAGGGGCAGTCATTAGGGGATTCCCGTTCACTATTGACCGAAGAAACAAGAAAACTTATCCCGCCGCAGATCCTGGATAAAATCACAGATGCCCTTGCAAGCTCCATCGTTCACACCTTCACATGGGCACTCGTCCCAGCAGGCATCGCCTTCCTCTTCATCTTTCTATTGGGCAAAGAGCGGATGGTCATCAATAGAGAAAGAGGAAAGTAAAAAAGGTGTCAGGCACCACAGAAAGACATTTCGGCCAATTTGTCCACCTCACACGGACACTGTTGCTTTACCTAAAATGTCCTTTCCAGGCGGACAAATTGGCGTATTTGTCCACGAGTGGTGCCTGACACCTTTCGCCTTTACCAAAAGGCAAATTGTTTTATTTCTCTTTGAATTTGAAGTGAAATGTGATCATTTTTAGCCCGGAGCCGAAGTCGAAGGTTGCGAGCAAGACGAGCAGGTAGCTGAAGAAGCCCCAGCCGTTTGTCTGCACATCGTCGATGGCGAAATAGGTAAATAAAGCTCCTAGCAGAAAGTAAAAAATTCCGGAAAACAAAGGTGAACGTCTCATAGAAAGCCTCCGATAAAGTTTTGAACAGCCTGGGCCTCGCGCATCAATCGTTCAATATCATCTTTGTAAACGGACTGAACTAAGACGACCAAGGTGTTCATGGTGACATGGGCAAAAATCGGTACGATGATGCGGTTTGTTTTCACATAGAGAAAAGCAAATGTAAAGCCCATTGCCGAATAAAGTAAAATGTGCGCCGGCTCCATGTGGGCCAGGGCGAAAATAACTGAGCTGATAAGCGCAGAAATAAAGAAATTAAAGCGGTTATGAAGGGATCCAAAAATAATTTTTCGAAAAACAATTTCTTCCAAAATTGGCCCGAAGATACTTGAGACAATGATGGCTAATGGGAATTCGTTAATTAAGTTAAGAATTTCTTTCGTGTTCTCTGACCCCATTTCAATCCCGAGAAGCTTTTCGATGACAGCAGCAATCCACTGGGCAAATAACGCCAGGAATACTCCTAATACAGCCCATCCAGCTGATGCCGCATATGAGCTAGATTTATCATTTAATCCCCGTTTTGGACTCATTTCTTTTCTTAAGATAATAAGAGTAATAATAAGGGCGACTGTAAAACTAAAAATAAGCCAAACCGGAACTGCAAATTCCTGCTTAAAGCCCAAAAATTCGAAACCAAACATGAAGACAGGAACCCCAATAAGGCTCGAAAGCTGCATGCCAATGTAAACAATAACGATAATCCAATATTCTCTTTTCAAATATTTAGTCCCCTTTATATCTATAATTTAATTCGCTAAAGACTTCTATTAGAATTTTTCATTCCATTTTCCATTCTACCTTTAAAAGCGGTCCAGTTTCAATTTTGAACATTTTTTTGAAAAAATTTGTATAGAAATTTGTCTTTTTCACATAATGATTAAGGTTGAAAAAAGAACGAATCTTTTTATCGAAATTTTATGCTTCTTACTTGCAAAAGATTTTTAAAATCATTATTATATTAATTGTGTTAGCACTCATTACTCGAGAGTGCTAATAATGACAGAAAACACATATATTTGAGGAGGTTGTTTGATTTGTTAAGACCATTAGGTGATCGCATTGTCATCGAGCTAGTTGAAACAGAAGAAAAAACTGCAAGCGGTATCGTATTACCGGACACAGCTAAGGAAAAGCCTCAGGAAGGAAAAGTTGTTGCCGTTGGTACAGGCCGCGTACTTGACAATGGGGAGCGCGTTGCACTTGAAGTTTCTGTAGGCGATCGCATTATCTTCTCAAAATACGCTGGTACTGAGGTTAAATACCAAGGAACCGAATACTTAATTCTAAAAGAAACTGACATCCTTGCGGTAGTTGGAAAATAGGAATACGCCTGAAAAATAAAAAGCAATTAAATTTGAGGAGGTTTTTTAACAATGGCTAAAGAGATTAAATTTAGTGAAGACGCACGCCGCGCGATGCTTCGCGGTGTCGATACATTGGCAGATGCAGTAAAAGTAACTCTTGGACCTAAAGGACGCAACGTGGTTCTTGAGAAAAAATTCGGTTCACCGCTAATCACAAATGACGGTGTCACCATCGCAAAAGAAATCGAATTAGAAGATGCATTCGAAAACATGGGTGCCAAGCTTGTTGCAGAAGTTGCAAGCAAAACAAATGATGTTGCCGGTGACGGTACAACAACTGCTACTGTTCTTGCACAAGCGATGATCCGCGAAGGCTTAAAGAACGTAACAGCTGGTGCGAACCCAATGGGCATTCGCAAAGGTATTGAAAAAGCAGTTGTGTCTGCTGTAGAAGAATTAAAAACTATTTCTAAGCCAATCGAAGGCAAAGAGTCAATCGCACAAGTTGCAGCGATTTCTTCTGATGACCCTGAAGTTGGTCAATTAATCGCTGAAGCAATGGAGCGCGTTGGCAACGACGGCGTTATCACAATTGAAGAATCAAAAGGCTTCACAACTGAATTAGATGTTGTTGAAGGTATGCAATTCGACCGTGGTTATGTTTCAGCTTATATGGTATCTAACACAGAAAAAATGGAAGCTGTTTTAGAAAATCCATATATCTTGATCACAGATAAGAAAATCTCCAGCATCCAGGAAATCCTTCCTGTTCTTGAGCAAGTTGTTCAGCAAGGCAAGCCATTATTATTGATTGCTGAAGACATCGAAGGGGAAGCACTGTCTACTTTAGTATTAAACAAGCTTCGCGGAACATTCAATGCAGTGGCTGTTAAAGCTCCTGGCTTTGGCGACCGCCGTAAGGCAATGCTTGAAGATATCGCTACATTAACTGGCGGTGAAGTCATCACTGAAGAGCTTGGCCGTGAATTAAAAACAACTACCATCACTTCTTTAGGACGTGCTGCTAAAGTAGTTGTCACAAAAGAAAACACAACAATCGTGGAAGGTGCCGGCTCAACAGAAGCAATCCAAGGCCGTGTGAACCAAATCCGCGTTCAATTAGAAGAAACGACTTCTGAATTTGACCGTGAAAAATTACAAGAGCGCCTGGCAAAATTAGCTGGCGGTGTCGCAGTTATCAAAGTTGGTGCTGCAACTGAAACTGAATTAAAAGAGCGCAAGCTTCGCATTGAAGATGCATTAAACGCAACCCGCGCTGCTGTTGAAGAAGGTATCGTATCCGGTGGTGGTGTCGCCCTTCTAAACGTATACAGCAAAGTAGCTGAGCTTCAAGCTGAAGGCGATATGGCAACAGGTATCAATATCGTCCTTCGTGCGATGGAAGAGCCAGTGCGCACGATCGCTCAAAACGCAGGCCTTGAAGGATCTGTCATTGTTGACCGCTTAAAGCGCGAAGCAGTTGGCACAGGCTTCAACGCCGCTACTGGCGAGTGGGTAAACATGATCGAAGCTGGTATCGTTGACCCAACTAAAGTAACTCGTTCTGCCCTTCAAAATGCAGCATCTGTTGCAGCTATGTTCTTAACAACTGAAGCAGTTGTTGCTGACAAGCCAGAACCAGCTGGTGCAGGCATGGGTATGCCTGACATGGGCGGTATGGGTGGAATGGGCGGCATGATGTAATTGCTGCTCAACTCCTTAATAAATAAGGATTTTTGAGTGATTTGCTAACAAAATGCTAACATAATGAAAAAAAAGAAGCTTCTCAAAAGTTACCAAACTTTTGAGAAGCTTCTTTTTTTGTAACCCCTCGCTGTTTATTGTTTAGTTAACCACTTCTCCTTCCCAACTATCCATTCCTCCGCTCAGGTTGTATATCTGCTTGAAACCATTTTTCGCAAGAAGCGAACTGGCTGTTTCGGAGGTTTTACCAGTTTTACAAACTATTAAATATATGTCATTTTTGTTCAATTGTGTTATTTTCTCTTCCAACTCTTTAAGTGGGATATTTTTTGCATTGGGTATATGTCCTTCCGAATACGGCTCTTTGCTCCGAACATCAATGATAATCACTTTACTATCTTCCAATAATGCTGCAGCTTTTTCATAAGCAACTGATTCGAACTCCTCATCGGATTTCTTTATTTCGTCATTAGCTACCGATTTGTACTCTCCACTATTAACTGTTACATTTTTGTCTTGGCTGGGGACAACGGGTTTATTTCCTCCTGCTGAACAACCAGCCAATAGGAAAATAACACTGAATACTGCTGTTAATTTTTTCATTTATTTTCCTCCCTTTTTTCTGTATTTAATTTTATCAAAGTAATAGTTAATTGAATGTAGAAATTCTGTGTCAGACGAAAAGATGATATGTTGATAAATAAGCTTTTGCGAGCGACAGCGATTAGACGGCGGACGGAAATATCACCAAAAACATACATGTCAATTCTTACCGTTAGATTTGCAAAGAGCGCGAGAAAGTATGTTGAAATGGCAGTAGTAGCAATAGTTACACCAATTATCAAAAGTAAGTTTGATAAGAAAGGTGATGACTAAGAACTCACCAGCACACCATGTGTTGCCACATACACTCAACCCATGTGGAATGTGAAACTGTGGTTTAAAAGCGGTGCAAACAGAATTTGCACCGCTTCTGTTATAAGAGACATCAAGTCAATTGCAAATCATTGACTACTAACAACATGCTAACATTTTGCTAACGAAGTCCAATAAAACGAAGTAAATTAAGGTTAAAGATATTACACTTGATGCCTGCGGAATGCTGATTCGATGGTACTTTCTTCTACCGTCGTTAAAAATGTTACAGCATAAAACTATATGGACGGCATGATGTAAGGCTTTTAAGCCTTACATTGGAGAAGTAGTCATGTAAAAAATTTATATCAATAGCAATAACCACTTCCTATAAAATTTAGGGAGTGGTTTTTTATGTTGTAAAAATTTGCATATACTAATTAATTCCTCGACCTATTTAATTTCAAGCTAAAAGACTGGACTAATTATGTTCACAAGTATGACATTGTTTAAATAAATCCTCATTTTCACCATCACTATAAACTCTCGACCAACTACAAACATTCTCTAAAATCTGTACTAACGAGTGACCCTTATCCGTCAATGAATATTCGACTCTTGGTAGAATCTCATTGTCCTCATTGTACTGTCTACGGTTTATTAACTTATTTGCTATCATTTCCTTTAATGTAGTTGCAAGAACGGTGTCTGTAACATCGATAAGTTCATTTTTTAATTCGGTATACCTCAACGTCTTATAGTATGATAAAACACAGATAATTCTTGCATTCCATTTTCCTCTGATCATATTTAATGCATGTTCTAAAGGACAACGAATGGATGGGTTCAGTTTACGTTGATACATTACTATCACATTTCCTTTCAATATTCTAAGTTGCAATCCAAAGATAATACTGTACATTGCGTAGGATAGTGACCAATAAATCTATTAGTAACTAATAAATTGCAGGGTTTGTAAAGTACTGATATACCAAGGTTTCGTAATTTCAAGTGTTCTCTTTTGATTTGTAATTTTTAAAATTTGGGCACCAAACATGGCACCTGTAATCTTCTTTAAACGAGGACAAAGAAATATGGGAGGGGAGTTACAAGATTAAATAGATAAGTACATTATGTATCTTCTTTTTCATTTCCAAACAACTTGCTATATAGAATACTTTAAGCACTTTCAGACAAATAAGGTAAGCTAGACAAGATATTTCATCAATCAAATGTCTTGTCTAGCTTATTTCCTTACACACCACTAGAAATATTGAATTTTAAGTCACCTTTTTATAGTAAGGTTCACTAGAAAAAACATCCCTGCTTAAAAGCCGTTTTATATTAATCCCCTAATGTAGGTTTCAACTTCTTCCTGCGTTTTGGGATCTTTGCTTACAAAGCGGCCTAATTCCCTGCCATTATCAAAAGCAATAAAGCTTGGAATTCCAAATACATCAAGCTGCTGACATAAGTCGATAAATTCATCGCGATCTACACGAACAAAAGTATAATCATTAAATTTTGTTTCTACTTCCGGCATAAACGTTTCGACAAACCTGCAATCAGGACAATAGCCCGCTGCGAAAACAAATAAATGTCTCCCTTCATTTTTTAGCTGTTCAAACTTCTCCATGGATTCTAAGTTTTTCATGTTCTTTACCTCCTCGTATCGTCTGTTTAAAATTCTCATTCGAGTTAGTGGGATGTGTTCTAACTAACTAGAAATTCAAGTGTTATTGTTTAGAATGTCATAAGTTGTTACGACTGTCATATTTTTATGTTTTTATTCTTTTAGGTCAAAATCACATTCTTTAAGAGGCACGACTTTAGTCTTTTTAATAATTTTATAGCCAAACCATAAAAGGAGAAATGCAGGAATACTGATATACGTCGTTACTATTTCCACCCAGCCATGATCATTAATCAATACGACTTGTCCAAATACGAAGATAACCAGGAACAATATAGTAATAATCGGCCCTAAAGGGAACCATTTAGCCTTATATGGTAATTGACTTAAATCTCTACCTTGGGCAATATATGCTTTACGAAAACGGTAATGACTTACGGCAATCCCCAGCCATTTGATAAACCCTGTCATGGCAGAGGCGTTCATCAGCCAAAGAAAGACAGAGCCGTTGCCGAACAAAGAAGATAAAAACGCTAGAACCCCTATGATTGAAGTGAAAAGTAACGCAAGCATTGGAACTCCGCGCGAGTTGAGTTTAGCAAAGGTGCGCGGTGCTTTTCCTTCTTTTGCTAATGCCCAAAGCATACGGGAAGAACCATACATGGCAGAGTTTGCTGCAGATAAAACAGATGTTAACAGCACAGCATTCATTGCGGAGGCAGCAAATGCTAATCCAGCTCTTTTAAAGACTAGTGTGAAAGGGCTGATGGAAACGTTTTCAATACCTGTTTTTAATAAATTCGAATCTGTGTAAGGGATAATCAAACCGACAACGAAAATGGTAAGCACATAGAATATAAGTATTCTCCAAAAAATAGTTCGAATCGCTTGCGGCACATTTTTGGCCGGATCTTTTGTTTCACCTGCAGCAGTTGCCACTACCTCTGTGCCTTGGAAAGCAAAACCGGCTACGAGGATCACACTAAAGATTGATAGCATTCCGCCATGAAAAGGCGCATCACCACGTGTAAAGTTATCAAAACCAACTGTATGTCCTCCCATGATGCCAAAAATCATGGCAGCACCTACAACAAGGAAAATAATGATTGCTATGACTTTAATACTGGCAAACCAGTATTCGCTTTCACCATAGCCCTTGACAGATAAAATATTTAGCATTAGCAATAAGGCCAAAGCCAATCCGCTCCACAAAAGTGAAGACGAGTTTGGGAACCAATAGTGCATGACCATAGAGGCGGCAGTTAAGTCGGCCGGTAGTGTAATCGCAGTGGTAAACCAAAAATTCCATCCTAAAGCAAACCCAAAAGCGGGATCAACAAACTTTGTTGCATGTGTTTCAAACGATCCCGATACTGGCATAAACGAGGCCATCTCACCTAGACTAGTCATGACAAAATACACCATTGCTCCTACCAGGATGTATGCTGCAAGTGCACCTCCTGGTCCCGCAGTGCTGATAGCTGAACCGCTGGACACAAACAACCCGGTTCCAATTGCACCACCGATGGCCATCATTGTTAAATGCCTTGCTTGAAGCTCTCGTTGTAATCCTTTTTCTTTCTTTGCGGCAAGATCGTTGAAGGTACTTAACTCTTTTTCTGCTTTCCCCATATAAGTAGCTCCTTATTATTTCATAAATGAAATTTGTTTAAAAACCACATTTACCATAATTTTCACTTATTTGTTTCAACGAGCGTTCCAGTAAAGATCTTGTACAAGCAATATTTACTCTTACAAATTGACCACTATTTTTGCCATATGTGGTTCCGGCATTTACTCTAACCCCGGAATCCTCGAAAAATTTTATCACTCCCTCGCTGTCTAAGCCCAGTTCCTTACAGTCAATCCACAACAAATAGGAACATTCAGGGTGCTGAACCTTTAATTTTGGTAAATGTTGATCAATAAATTCAATAGCAAACTCGATATTGTTTCGTAAATACTCATTTAATTCATCTACGTAATAATCGCATTGATTATAAGCAGTGATTAAAGCCTCAACCCCCAAATAGTTATAATCGAAATGATACTTGACATAAATATCATCAAACGCCTTCTTTAGTTTTTTGTTTTTTACAATCACATAAGCACTAAAGAACGACGCCAAATTAAAGGTTTTACTCGGTGAGTTCATCACTACTATATTTGTATCCTCTTCCTCACAAAGCTCTAAAAAGGATGTAAAAGGAAGACCTTTGTGGATCATGTCACTATGAATTTCATCACTTATAATGATTACGTTATTTTCCCGGCATAAATCTACCATTCGGGTCATCTCATCTTTTGTCCATACCCGGCCAATGGGATTTGCGGGGTTACATACTAAAAGTATTTTTACATCCTGCATCTTCAGTTTATTTTCTAAATCTGCAAAATCAATATCGTACCTTCCATTTTGGTATAACAAGGGATTTTCGACAGTTTTTCTATTGAAATTCTCAATTACCTTTTTAAATGTGGCATAGACTGGAGGCTGAATCACCACTTTGTCTCCCGGATTGGTATAAGCATCTAAAAACATCCATAAAGCACCTGTCATTAATCCGGGAGCATAACTAATTTCGTTTTTCCAAATATTGATTTTATGATGGCGGCTATACCAACCAATAATCGCATCCGTAAATCGAGCATGTGGAAAATATCCATATCCAAATATTCCAAAATCCACTTTTTTTCTCAGGGCATCTAATACTTCAAGTGGTGCCTTATAATCGGTATCGGCAATCCCGAGTGGAATCAAAGTGCCGGCTTTCCCTTCATTGTCCCACTTATCGGAATCAGTACCAGTTCGATACATCATTTCATCAAAGTTGTGTATCATGCCTACCCCTCATTTCTCTAAAATTACTGCGGATGCTTTTACATTTTTGTGTAAATCGTTAATATTATTCAACAAAGATTTTTAGAGTCTGCTGGAAATATCCTGGAATATATCCAGGGAACAGATCCTTTTAAACGGCTCCAAACAACATATTAATCTTTTCATCCGTCCATCCAAAAATTCCACCGGTGTGAATAAACAATATGTTTTGGCTTTCTTGAAAGTTTCCATTTTTAAGTTCGTTGTACAAACCATACATCGCCTTCCCGGTATATACGGGGTCAAGGATTAATCCTTCTTCTTGTGCAAATTTCTCGATAAATTTCAGTTCATCTAATTGGCTTTTGCCATAACCTAATCCTATATAGCGATCAATAATGCTGATCTCCGAAGCCGAAAAACAAAAATGATTGTCTCTATATTGATTCATATCTGTTAAAACATCTAATATATCATGAACTGCTTCTTCACTCTGATTTAATACACTCATACCAATTATGTTTTTATTTTGATGGCTTTTTTTATTTGCATATAACAATCCGGCATATGTACCGCCTGAGCCGTTCGTCACCACAATCGTATCAAACACCAATCCTAATTCCTGTTCCTGGTGCAGAATCTCATAATAAGCGTCTACATACCCTTGTGCACCAATGCCGTTCGAGCCCCCCATCGGAATAACATAAGGGCGGTGTCCGGAGTCAATCAATTCCTCCTTCAATTCTTCGATCATTGGTGTTAAATTCCGATACTCATCTTCACTTACAAGCTTAATCTTTGCACCTACTAATTGATCGAAAAACAGATTCCCTTCCATCCGATTTATTTCCCCAGCTTTTAAAATCAACAAAGTTTTCATACGAAATTTAGCCGCTAAAACAGCAGTTGCTCTCGCATGGTTCGATTGAATTCCGCCACTGGTAATTAGGTAATCACACTTTTGGTTTTGGGCATCTTGAAGGAAATATTCCAGCTTCCTTATCTTATTTCCCGATGTAGCCATTCCCGTTTGGTCATCACGCTTGATAAAGACGGATTTATTTAAGTGTTTATTGAAAAAGTTCAATTTTTCAATCTTTGTAGGTACATTGGCAATCATTATTTTGTTCATAAAGCACGTTCCAATCCTTATAGTACTTTTTTCCGTAATGCCGGTGCGGCTTTTACATGATCTAATGCCTTGTGTAAATCATTAAGAAGGTCATCTTTATCTTCAATCCCGCAGCTTAGGCGAACTAACCCGTCGGTCACCCCTAATTCAATGCGTTCTTTTTCAGGGATTACGGCATGTGACATGGTGAACGGATAAGATAAAATGGATTCTACCCCGCCTAAACTGACGGCGACTATCGGAATGGTCACATTTGCAAAAAAGTTTTTTACATTTTCATAGTTTCCTAAATCAAACGTCAGGACAGCCCCTCCACTGCTTGCTTGGGAATAGTGGATTTTTATCCCGTTGTGATGTTCAAGACCAGGGTAATAGACGGCATTCAACTTGGTGTGTTTTTGGAGCTCTTTCGCAATATATGCCGCGTTTTCTACTTCCTTCTCCATACGGACTTTCATTGTCTTGATTCCTCTTAAAATTAACCAACAATCATATGGGGGAAGCATACTACCAAGCATTTTTTGTGTTTTGTATAACGTGTCAGAAATCTCTTGGTCGTTGGTCACAGCCATTCCGGCGGTTACATCACTATGGCCGTTAATAAATTTTGTCGCACTATGGATCACGATATCGACTCCGAGTTTAATCGGATTTTGGAAAATGGGTGTCATAAACGTATTGTCAATAATGGTCAGTAGGTTGTGCTGTTTTGCTAATTTTACAACACCTTTTATATCAGTTACCGTTAGCAACGGATTAGAAGGTGTCTCCATATAAATTCCTTTTGTATTTTTCTTGATTGCTTTCTTCCAGGAATCGAGATCCGTTTCGTCCACGAAAGTGTATTCGATTCCGTATCTAGGAAACATCTCGGTTACAAGCTGATAGGCCCCTCCATAGATATCTTTGCATAAGATTAAGTGATCGCCTTGTGAAAAATTAAGCAGTACGGCAGAAATCGCTGCCATACCAGATGAAAAGGCATATCCATATTTAGCATATTCTAAACTGGCAATTGTTTCTTCTAAAGTCTTTCTTGTGGGATTGCCAAATCGAGTATAGGTAAACTCTTGTGATTCTGTAAATTGAGCTTGATGAAAGGTGGAGGCTTGATAAATAGGTACAGATGAACTTCCGGTATGCGGATCAATCAACGGACCACCGTGAATTAATTTTGTATCTAGCTTCATCTACCTCACTCCTTTTTATTTATCAAGTACTGCAATAACCTCAATCTCAACTAAAGCATTTTTTGGCAGTTTTTCAACTGCAACAGCTGTTCTTCCAGGGTAAGGAGAAACGAAAAATTCTTTATATACTTCATTCATAGCACTGAAATCATTCATATCATTTAAAAAGACAGTCGTTTTTATGATTTTATCCATCGTGCAGCCATTTTCTTCGAGGATTGCTTTGACATTTAATAGAGATTGTCTTGTTTGATCTTCAATTTTATCGCTCGGAAATTCGTTTGTTTCTGGATTAATTGGAAGTTGTCCAGACGTAAATAATAAATTGCCAGTTTTACGAAATGCTGAATAAGGGCCAATTGCTTCTGGATATTTTTTCATTTAAAACTCCCCTTAATAATTTTTTATTATTACGGTAATATTATATTATCAGAAAATCCTAATTTCAATAAAATTTTATCATGATTAGAATTTTTTTAAATCATAAGGATATCTAAAGAAAGTGTTTAATTTTTTTGTTGAACCGCTTTATCCAACTGGAAAATGCATTCAATAATTGTTAAACTTTTAAGGTGAATAGATTTATCTTTTTACCTGTTTCCACATTGTTTTCTTGAGGAATTATAAGAATCTATTATTTTTATGGGGAGTTCACTATGAATAAGAAAGTTAAGAATAAAGAAATTATTGATCACTACAAAAAACTGGTGGATTTTTTAGGAAAAGTCCTAGGAGAAAACTATGAGGTTATTTTACACATTATAGAGAAAGGCAATTCCTATGTTGGAGCCATCGCAAATAATCATATCAGCGGTCGAACGGTTAATGCACCATTAACAGGACTTGCTCTTAAAATGATGAAAGACAAAACGTTTCTAGATAAGGACTATATAACAAACTACAAAGGTTATACTAAATTAGGTGAAGAAATTCGAGGTTCTACTTATTTTATTAAAGATGAAAATAAAGAATTAATTGGAATGCTTTGTATCAATTTTGATTCAAGTAAACATAAAAAAATTGCCATTGACATTCTGGATTTAGTTCAGACACAACTAAACATGATAAGCCCAACTTTAGATGAAACGGCTATTTCTAAAAAAGAAAAAATAAAGGAATACCATGATCATGAATTTATCGAATATTTTTCAGATTCAATTGAAGAGGTTGTAAAGTCAGTCGTTGACCCCTCTCTTTTAAATCCAAATATCATTCTAAAACAGGAACAAAAAATAGAAATAATAAAACTGTTATTCAAGAAAGGAATATTCCAATTAAAAGGTGCCGTATCCCAAGTCGCCGAGTTATTGAATATATCTGAACCAAGTATATACAGATACTTAAAAATAATTGATAAGGATAAAAAGTAAAAGGGACTACATTTACTTAATTGATAAGAGCCTCTTCGTTAACCAAGACGAAGAGGCTCTATTTTTTGGAAAGCTATTTATTTAAACTGTGTCGACTTTTGAGTCTAATATCAATAAAATACTATACCTTGTGTAGGATATCGACCAATAAATTTATTAGTAACTAATAAATTCCTGGGTTTGTTGAGCTATATTAAACAACATTGATATACTAAGACCGCTTCTATGGATCACATAGAAATATATTCAGGGAGACATGTATAGTTGGTAAAAACATAGTTACAGTCTTCAATCGAATCGACCTGCACAACAGACCAGCGGCAACAAAAGATTATACAGACAACGGAGAACCTCACCTAAAAACAATCAAAAGTCCGTAACAAAGACTTTGCTTATTTGAAACGAAAGCGTTTTAGGTTTGTTGTGGTTTATAGAAGTAAAAATGTTAGTATCGGAGGAACAGGAATGAGTATTAAACTTGACCGAAGAACCTTCCTCAAATTATCCGGAAGTGTTGCAGGAACGGTGGCAGTCTCAGGTACATGGGATGTTCTCACAAACGAACAATTAGCTTCAGCGGTCACTACTGACGAGGGTACACAAGTTATTCCTGTATTATGTAATCACAACTGTGGGGGCCGTTGTCAGATCAAAGCCCATGTAAAAGATGGTGCAGTTGTTAGAATTACAACGGATGATAGACCGGACCTAGAAAATAATCCACAGTTACGTGCTTGTCTTAAAGGGCGTGCAACCCGTAACCGCGTTTATCATCCAGACCGCTTGAAATACCCTATGAAGAGAGTGGGTAAACGCGGTGAAGGTAAGTTTAAGAGAATTACTTGGGATGAGGCAACAGACCTTATAGCCAAAAATCTCAAAAAAATAGTAGATCAATACGGACCACACTCAGTTTATGTTAATTATGCCACAGGGGACGAAGGAGCCATGGCCGGAAGGACTAGTGCTAAGCGGCTAATGAATCTGATGGGTGGTTATCTTGGTTATTATGGTTCCTATAGTTCCGCCTGTTTAAAATACACCGCTCCCTTCGTGACGGGATACCGGGATACCAATAGTTATCAAACTTTGCATCATTCAAAACTTATTATTTTAAGTGGATTTAATCCAGCTGAAACAGTCTTTGAGACGAACTCAAACTACTATCTGGCAAAAGCGAAAAAGGCCGGTGCCAAAGTTATTGTTATCGATCCTCGTTATACTGAATCCGCTGCAACGTTTGGGGATCAGTGGATACCAATCGTTCCATCAACCGATACGGCTTTATTCTCTGCCATGGCTTATGTCATTATTACAGAAAATTTACATGATCAAGCTTTCTTGGATAAATATACAATCGGCTTTGATGAAGAGCATTTGCCTGTAGGAGTTCCAGCGGGGAATTCTTATAAAAGTTATATTTTAGGAACTACAGATAGACAGCCAAAGACCCCTGAGTGGGCTGCAGAGATTACGGGAATCGATGCCAATACTATCAAAAATCTGGCAAGAGAGTATGCGACAACAAAACCTGCTCAGTTGTTGCAAGGCCTTGGCCCACAGCGTCACGCACAAGGTGAATCTTCTGTACGCGCTGGTATTGTTCTTGCCGCAATGACTGGAAACATTGGAATTCTCGGCGGCGGCTGGGGCGGCGGCGAAGGTGGCCGTAAATTAGGATTAGATGTCGGCGAATTACCTACAGGAGACAATCCTGTTGAAACACAAATCTCTGTGTTCATGTGGACGGATGCTGTGGTTCGAGGAACCGAGATGACAGAAAAAGACGGAGTTCAGAATGGTCCGTTGAAGAGCAATCTTAAGTTCATGTGGAATTTAGGCAGCAACACGTTAGTCAACCAGCACGCGGATATTAATAAAACGATTAAAATCTTAAAAGACGAAAGTAAACTAGAATATATCGTAGTATCGGAACAATTTATGACACCAAGTGCGAAGTATGCGGATATTCTCTTGCCGTCTGATCACGCCTTTGAACGGTATGACTTTGGCTTCCCATGGACAGGTGAAGAGTATATCCTGTTTGGAAATAAGGTCATTGAACCACCCGGTGAATGTAAGCACGATTACTGGTGGATGAGTAAAGTAGCTGAGAAACTGGGACTTGGGGAGAAATTTACCGAAGGAAAGACCCAAGAGGATTGGATGAAGCAGCTTGTTGCGGATGCACAGAAGGCAGACTATCAATTCCCAAGCTGGGAAGAACTTAAGAAGAAGGGCCTCTATAGAAAAGATGCCATAGAATACGTCTCATTTGAAAAAGAGATTAAGGATCCAGCCAATAATCCATTCCAAACCCCTTCAGGGAAAATTGAGATTTTCTCAAAAACTCTCTTTGATATGAAAAACGATGAAATTCCTGGAGTTCCTAAATACACACCTGCCGCAGAGGGGCCTGAGGATCCGCTCAGAGAAAAATATCCGCTCCAGTGTTTTGGACCACATATTAAAAGGCGTACCCATTCAACTTGGGATGAAACTCCGTGGATGGAAGAGGCTGAGCCGCAAGAGATGTGGATTAATCCAGAAGATGCTCAAGCTCGCGGACTGCAAGATGGAGATAAGGCCAAAGTGTACAATGACCGTGGAGCGCTTGTGATCCCTGTTCGTATCACCAAGAGAATTCGTCCGGGGGTTGTGTCCATTCCTCAAGGAGCTTGGTATACTCCTGATGATAAAGGAGTTTGTCAAAGAGGATGTATTAATATTCTTACCAGTCAACGTCCTACACCTCTTGCCCATGGTAACGGTCAACATACTAACTTGGTACAAGTCAAGAAAGTCTAAAAGAGGAGGGGAAAGTCGTGGCGAAAGACCAGATGGCGTTTTACGTCGATACAACTAAATGCATCAATTGTAAAACTTGTGAAATAGCTTGTAAAGATATCAACAATGCTGCTTTGGGACAACGGATTCGTAAAGTGAGAAGCTTTGAGGTAGGAGAGTACCCTAAAATCTTTGTATATAACATTTCCATGTCTTGCAATCATTGTGAGGATCCACAATGTGTAAAAGCCTGTCCAGCAGGGGCATACACCAAGCGTGAAGATGGTATTGTTGTGCATAATCCAGATCTCTGTATTGGATGCCGTTATTGTACTTGGGCATGCCCGTATGGGGCTCCACAGTTTAACGAAGAAGTGGGTAAGGTGAGAAAGTGTAACATGTGTATTGATAATGTGAATGAAGGGGAGCTTCCAGCTTGTGTAAGTGCATGCCCAACGCGTGCCATTGAAATTGGAAAGTTGTCTGATTTTGAAAATCGGCCAGGTTCTACAATTTCGATTCACAACCTTCCTTCACCTAATATCTCAAAACCTTCAACTCGCTACAAAGTAAAACCTGAAGCAATGAAGGGTTAAGAAAGGTGGAATTTTTTATGGAATGGCCATTAGTACTATTTACAATCGCACTACAGTTAGCATGTGGTTTGGCATTGGCTGTCACATTAATTGACAAAAAAAGTCAATCTGCAACCCCAAAGATGGTCCGTATTCTAGGGATATCAATATTTCCTTTGACTGTCGTTGGAATTTTTTCATCGCTTCTGCATTTAGGAAATCCATTGCACGCAGCGAACTCCTTGCGAAATTTGGGAAGTTCTTGGTTAAGTCGTGAGATACTCTTTTCTGGAATCTTTGCGTTCGCTGCACTTATATATAGCTATTTCTGGTTCAAAGAGCGACAATCGAACCGGGTTCTTCTAGGTTCCATTACGACGATCCTTGGTCTCATATCGATTATTTCTAGTTCAATGGCCTATCTTCTTCCCGCACAGGCTGCATGGAATTCCGGTTGGGTTCTGATGTCGTTTTTGGGGACAACCCTTCTCTTAGGGGCTTTTGGAGCACTTGTTTTGGGAAATTTAGATTTCAGTCATAAATCCTCAAGAACATTAGTCTGTCTTTCGGTTTTCGGTGGATTAGCTCTTATCGCTTCTACGGTATGGATGCTTTCCGGTCTTGGACAGGTTGTTGAGGATGAGGTAGCAACTCAAAGGCTGCAGAGGGCTTTACATCTTATTACCAATCAATATGCTATTTGGTTTGGCCTATATGTTTTACTAGCCTGTGTATTACCTTTTACAGTAATGTTCAAGTATTGGAATGGAAGAAGTCAGGTCTCCGGTTCGAACGAAGCGCCAGTTGATGCCGCGAAAGGAACCATTTCAAGCATCTATACATTGCTCTTTATTGCTGTTTTGATAGGTACGGTTATTGGACGAGCGTTGATGTATGTTGTGGGAGTTGGGACACTACCGCCGTTCTAATACAAACGCTTACCAATTTAAGTTTCATTTTACAAAAGGGGGGGTTGCTTTGGAAAGAATTCATTTCATTTGCAACACCCCCTTCCTCTATTAGTTAAGTAGGGAGTGCCTGATCAATTCCCAACCAGGATCATTTTGAAGAGGTGGTCAAGATGGGTTTATTAAGCAAATGGGTAGAAAGTCTTGATTATCAATATGAAGTTTTAGCATCATGTACTCGATATAAGAGCCCTCGTTCCACTTGTTTAAGATGTCTAGAGGTTTGTGACAATAATGCTATTACTCTTGAAAATAATCGTCCTATCATCCAGAGAAATAAATGTATTGAATGTGGGAAGTGTATTGCCGCTTGCCCAGTTCAAGCAGTTGCAGGTATTTTTCCAAAAAGAACGGTTATCAATAATAAACTATTTATTTCAAATGAACATGTACTTACCGTTAAGGAAATGTTATTGCTTTACAAAAAAGGTGTTCGAGAAATCATTGGTGAAAATATGCCACTAGCAGCCATCTTGGTAAAGGTAATTGAGGAAGCGAACGTGATGCTGATTCAACTAGGTGAAGATACTTTCAAAGTTTCTAATAAAACCATTGAAAAAACAGAAGAAGTGTACTCCCGAAGAGAGCTTTTTTTCCTATGGAAAAAGGAAGGACAATCTCTAATGAAGGAAGTTGCTCCAGCAAAATGGAGATTTAATCATAAACAATTAGACGTAACAAAATATTATCCTAGTTATCAATTCACAAATATATCATTAAATCTAGACAAATGTACATTATGCAAAGCTTGTGAACTTCTTTGCGAGAAAAAATGTTATAGTAAATTAGAGACTACCTTTTCGATTGCTGCCCAATCTTGTTCTTCCTGTCGGTTATGTGTGGATATATGTCCGGAAAATGCTATCAGGTTGGAAGAACATATTTCTGAAGTAAAAGATATCCATTATCCTATTTATCAAAAACAATGCAGTGTTTGTCATGAACAATTCGAAACATTACGGGAAAACGAAGAACAATGTGTCTCTTGTACAAAACGAAAAGGATTTCTTCCTTCCTATGAAACAGGGAATTAGAAAATGTACCTATAATCAATAATGAATATAAGAAGGAGTTGTTATTATGTTTTCCAATATTGGGATTCCAGGATTAATCTTGATTTTAGTACTTGCTCTTATCATTTTTGGTCCTAAAAAACTTCCGGAATTAGGACGTGCTGTAGGACAAACATTAAGGGAATTTAAGAAATCCACTAATGGTTTAATCGAAGATGATGAAGAAAAAGAGGCAGTTTCTACATCTTCACAAGATAATAAAACTGCAATCAAGGAAACGACTGCAGCTACTCTAGAAAAAAATAAATGAATTTTAAAAATAAATTATCAATATTGACTAGTAATTAATAAGACCTAAAGCCTCTTTTTAGGTCTTTTCATTTGAATCCACTTAGTAGAGCTAAAAGTGATGTTAAGAGGTGAACATACATGCTGGAGAAAAGAACACCGTTACAAATTAATCAGGCGATAAAAAAAATAATGGAGAATACCATTGAAGGGAAAACGGAGGTAGTTTCTATTACAGAATGTGATCAAAGGTATTTGGGAGAAGATATCCTTGCCACTAATGATGTGCCGTTATTCACACGCGCAGCATTTGATGGCTATGCCCTTCGATCAATTGATACTGCAGACGCTTCGTCCAATCAGCCAATCGAATTAAAAGTATTAGAAGAACTAGGGGCTGGGATGGTAGCTGCGAAGGAAATAGGACCTTTTGAAACGACAAGAATCATGACAGGTACAATGGTTCCGAAAGGTTGTGATGCCATTATTATGCTTGAAGCTGTGAAAGTAGTAGAAAAAAACGGTGAAAAATATATTATCATCAAGCGGAAAGTAAAAGAGAGAGATCATATTTCCTATCGGGGAGAAGAAGCAAAGAAAGGAGATGCAGTTCTAGAAAAAGGAACAAAAATCAATCCTGGTGTAATGGCAGTACTAGCTACTTTCGGATATTCAAAAGTTCGGGTTGCAGTGAAACCCAAGATAGGAATATTTGTAACGGGTTCTGAACTTCTTGATGTGGATGAACCTATACAAAATGGAAAGATCAGAAATAGTAACTCCTTTAAGATTGCCTCTCAAGACAGGAGAGCTGGTGGAGAACCCATTTATTTAGGGAAACTGCCTGATGTCTTGGATACTTGTACGAATGCAGTTGATGAAGCAATAAAAGATGTAGATATGCTGATCACAACAGGTGGCGTTTCTGTCGGGGATTATGACTTAATGCCAGAGGTGTATAAAGCACTAAATGGAGAGGTGTTTTTTAATAAAGTAGCAATGCGTCCAGGCAGTGTCACAACTGTTGCTATTTTAAAAGGAAAATTTCTTTTCGGACTGTCTGGAAATCCTTCTGCGAGTTATGTAGGGTTTGAGTTATTTACTAGGCCAGTGATAAGAAAAATGCTTTTTTGTGAAAATATTCATCTAAGATCAAGTGTGGCACAATTGAATGTTGATTTTCCAAAAGCAAATCCTTTAACAAGATTTGTTCGAAGCAAGTTGTATTTTGAAAATGGCAAATTACTTGTTGACCCTGCCGGTCTCGATAAGTCCAATGTGGTGATGAGTCTAGCTCATACCGATTCATTAGCAGTATTACCAGGAGGGCAACGAGGTTTTCAAAAGGGTGACCATGTACAAGTTTTATTGCTTGATGATGAAGGCAGTTCATTCCCTTTAAATTAGGGGTTTTGGGGCACCCCCTAGCAGGGGGGCTGCTTCTTTTTTGTAAATCTTCTTCCAAAATCCGTGCTTGAATTGTGCCTGAAAAACAGGAAATTACGAATTACTGTTCCAATCCCCACCCCATAGTGCCTGAAACCACAGTAAACCAGAATTTAAGTCACCATCACCCTCCTCATAAAAATTTGAGTACTCCTTGCTAAGAACAGTTACCGTCCATTTTTTGAATATTGTGTGTCTTTTGATACAGGATTTTTACAATCTTATCGAGAATACATATAGATGATGCCAAAAAATGACCGCATACCAAAGAGGAGGAATCCCCATTGTCTACTGAACAAATGAATCCCACGATAGATAAAATTCTCGCCAACATTGAAAAAGTTATGATAGGAAAAAGGAATGTCGCGGAGCTCAGCCTTG
The DNA here is from genome assembly GCA_964400595.1 of uncultured Neobacillus sp. Classification (GTDB taxonomy): domain Bacteria; phylum Bacillota; class Bacilli; order Bacillales; family Cytobacillaceae; genus Neobacillus. The sequence goes on from CAYNUT010000022.1 coordinate 30,472, forward strand.
TCGCGCTGCTGGCCGAGGGCCATGTACTTCTTGAGGATGTGCCCGGTGTCGGTAAGACGATGATGGTCCGCGCCCTTGCGAAATCCGTCAATGCCAACTTCCGCCGGATCCAGTTCACCCCAGACCTCTTGCCATCCGATGTTACCGGCGTCTCCATTTACAATCCGAAAGAGATGGAATTTCAATTTCGCCCGGGTCCGCTTATGGGCAACATCATTCTTGCAGATGAAATCAACCGGACCTCTCCGAAGACCCAATCTGCGCTTTTAGAGGGGATGGAGGAAGCGAGTGTGACGATTGACGGGGTGACCCATAAGCTGAAAAAGCCGTTCTTCGTTATGGCAACGCAAAACCCGATTGAATATGAAGGTACATACCCGCTGCCGGAAGCCCAGCTCGACCGCTTTTTATTAAAAATGAAAATGGGCTACCCGGATTTGCAGGAGGAAATCGAAGTATTGAACAGGGCCCAGAAGGTCCCGCCGATTGAGGAGCTGCAGCCGGTTATTGACCTTGAAGGCTTGCTTGACCTGCAAAAAGATATGAAAGAGGTTTTCGTGGATGACACGATCAAGCGCTATATTGTCGACATCGTCAATCGGACGAGGGGGCATGGCAGCGTCTATCTTGGTGCAAGTCCAAGGGGGTCCATTGCCTTAATGAAAGCGGCACAAGCTTACGCGTTTATGTTCGGCCGCGATTATGTCCTGCCGGATGACATCCAATATCTAGCGCCATGTGTCCTGTCCCACCGGATTATTTTAAAATCAGAAGCAAAATTCGAAGGAATATCAGCGGAGGAAGTCGTCAACCGCGTTGTGGCAAGGGTCCCGGTACCGGTTCGAAGGCTAGTGAAGTAGTATGAAAAAGCGGTTATGGTTCTATTTCAAAAAGGTTTGGAAGTTTATCTTGCTATTTTTCCTGATTCTCTTAACCTTTTCCTATGCGATGTTCCAAGGCGGATTTGTCAGCTGGTTTTTATTTTATTGTTTTCTGCCGTTTGCCATCTACTGTGTGGCATTATCCTTGTACTCATTAAATGAGCTCGAGGTAACAAGAGTACTGCCAAAGACTGATTACAATGCAGGGGAACCGTTAAAGGTAATCGTAAACATAAAAAGGGCAAAGGGCTTTCCGTTATTTTTTCTCATTATCGAAGACCAATTACCTGAAGTGTTGAAATTGACCGAAAAGGAGAAGTCTCCAAAGGCACTTTTGTTTCCCGGCCTCAAAAAAGAAGTATCTTATGAATATCTCATTCAAAATCTTCCGCGCGGTGAGCATTTTTTTCACTCTTTTATCTTAAGAATCGGTGACCCGCTAGGATTATTTGAAAAAGAAAAGACTTTTGAAAATGAAGGGAAAATTATTGTTTATCCTTCCTACACCGAGCTTCTCTACCGGCCGTTTGAAAACCAATATGATCAAGGGCTGACGGCTTCACGGGAACGGGTGCAGCGCGATACCTCGATGGCGGTTGGCGTGCGTGACTATCAGCCTGGTGACAGGTTCTCCTGGATTAACTGGAAAGCAACCGCCAAGCGGAACGAGATTATGACGAAGGAATTTGAACAGCGTCAGTCGCATGATGTATTTGTCGTTATGGACTGCTTTCCTGATAAACGATTTGAGGCTGTTGTTTCCTTTACAGCATCCTTGCTGCGGGCTGTTTTGAAAAAAGGCGCCCAAGCGGGACTTTTAACAATCAGCAAGGAAAGAGCTTCGTTTCCGATCAGAGGCGGGGAGCCGCACCTAAGGCAGCTATTCTATCATCTGGCAAAAATTGAGGCGAAAAGCTACTCGCCGTTTGAAAAAGTGTTAGAGACAGACGGGCTTTTCATTACACAGGCCGTATCCTTCATGCTAGTTACTGCCAATTTAACAAAGCCTTTAGTAGAAAAAGCAAGCTTTCTCGGGCAAAGAAAGGGCTCGATTACCCTTTTCCTCATAAAAGGCGAGAAGGAGCCGCCAGCTGAACAGGAGCGCTCTCTCATTGCTGTTGCCAACGCCCGTGGAGTCCGGGTCATTATGGTCCAGGACGGAGACTTTGCTGCAGCCTTTTCGGAGGTGATTTTACGATGAAACGTGATTGGCCGGCATTTTTATTATATTTGTTTGGCTTTCTGCTGTTATGGGAATGGTTGCGTCCGGTTGAACAATTAACGAATACCGATAATATCGAAACGTTTATTTTTTTCATCGTGGTCTCATTTGCACTTTCGTTTTTTCAATTAAAGTGGTTTTGGCAGACTATTGTAAAACTGTTGTATATCCTCACCGCCATTAACCGCAACTATTATGACACCGGATTTTTCCATGCGCGCGGGCTTCGCTCGTTTATAAAGAACGCAGTGGACAATATTGCCACACTTGTGAGCGGGAATGTGAACGATTTATCTAATGAGTTTCGGACGCTTTTGTTTTTTATCCTGCTGTGGCTGATGGTGTACTTGATTCATTTTTGGCTCCTCCGCCAGCGGAGAATTTTTATCTTTTTTTTCATGACATTGATTTATATTACCGTTTTGGATACTTTTACGGCCTATAGCGCGAAAACAGCGATTGTCCGCACGGTTGTAGTCGGATTTGCCGTTCTTGGCATGCTTACCTTTTATCGCATTGTGCAAAAGGAAAATGTCAGCAGCGATTCTTCTTCCTTACGAAAATGGATGGCTCCGCTTGTCGGGATGATTGCTTTCAGTGTTCTTGTTGGTTTTGCGGCACCAAAGGCAGCACCAATTTGGCCGGACCCTGTTCCATATTTAACAGCGGATAACAATAAAGGAGGGAGCGGCAGTGGCAGCGGCGGTCCTCATAAAATTGGGTACGGCACGGATGATTCCGCCCTGGGAGGTCCCTTTATCGGCGATAATAATCCCGTGTTCATGTATGAAGGAGACGGGAAAAACTATTGGAAAATGGAAACAAAGGATATGTACACAGGGAAAGGCTGGGTTGCCTCTGGATCGACGCCCATCCCGTTCCGCGAGGAAGATCTTGTTCCAGTATTTTCAATTCCCGATACAGTTGAGACCGTTGCCGAAACGGCCTATGTCATAACACATATAAATTATAAGTACAATATTGTTATGTATCCTGCCGGAATTAAAAAAGTGGCAGGCATGGCGCCTGTGAACCCGGATGGAAATAAATTTGTGATCGATACAACTAATGAGCGGATTAGTTTGTACAATCAAACAAATCGTCCTGTCGTGCCAAGGGATTTTAACGTCGAGTTTGAAATCCCAAAATTTAAAGCTGATGACTTAAAGGCAGTAACAGAAAATGATGTTAATGTTATTGGCCGGGAATTTTATGAGCGATATACGATACTCCCGGAAAAATTGCCGCCTAGGGTGAAAGAGCTCACCGAAAAAATCACCTCCGGAAAAACGAACTGGTTTGACAAGGCAAAAGCTGTCGAAAGCTATTTTGGCAATTCGGAATATACCTATGATCAAAAAAATGTCGCAGTGCCTGATGCCAACGATGATTATGTCGACCAATTTTTATTTGAAACCAAACGGGGCTACTGTGATAATTTTTCAAGTTCGATGGCGGTCATGCTGCGGACAATCGGGATTCCGACCCGCTGGGTGAAAGGATTTACCGGCGGGGACTTTTCCAGATATAGTGATGTAAATCAGGGGAGACAGTTTTATGAGGTGACCAATAACAATGCCCACTCCTGGGTGGAAGTCTTCTTCCCTAATCAGGGCTGGGTGCCATTTGAACCTACAAAGGGCTTCTCAAACGGAATAATTATTAATTATGGCACAGGAAACCCGCCAACCAATAACCAGCAATCGACTCCTCCGCCCGTGAAAAAACCGCTGAAGGAGGAGCCGGAGGAAACGGTCAAGTCCCAAAGCGGGAGCTCCTTCAATTTTAAAACGATTTGGACGAAGAGCCTATGGCTGTTGAAAAACAATTGGAAAATTTCTTTTCTTGGGCTTATTCTCTTGGCCGGTATCATTGGCATCCTGTACAGAATCCGCGGAAAGTGGTTTCCGTATATTGTCCTCTTACGCTATCGTTTTAAGAGAAAGGATGATAGTGTTGGGCGGGCGTATTTAATTTTATTAAAGCAGCTCGAGCGCTATGGATTGAAACGGAAGGATCACCAAACCCTCAGAAATTATGCCCGCTATGTGGATTCATTCTTTTCAACGAGGGAGATGACGCGCTTAACAAATCATTATGAGCAGTACTTGTACCGCCAAACGCTGCAAAAGGGAAGCTGGAAAGAAGCTCGTGAATTGTGGGAAAATTTAATTAAAAAGACAATCGCTTGACCTGAAAAAGAACCTATTGTTACAATATGTTTTAATTCAATAGGTACCTTCATATATCCTCAATAATAAGGTTTGAGAGTCTCTACCGGGCCGCCGCAAATGGTCCGACTATGAAGGCAGAATTTTTGATAAGCGATTTTTGTAAGATAACTAGAATTCTGCCTTCCTGTTTTTTTTTTGGAGGGAAGAATTCTAGTTTTTTTAATGGGAAAAATAAGACTATATTTAGAAAAAAATGAGGTGGCTGTGTTGAAGGAAAAACAAGATATGATTGTAGTGTTGGACTTTGGAAGCCAATATAATCAGCTGATTACACGAAGGATTCGGGAATTTGGAGTCTACAGCGAACTGCATCCTCATACGATTACAGCTGAGGAAATCCGGCAAATGAATCCGAAGGGAATTATTTTCTCAGGCGGTCCGAACAGTGTGTATGATGAAAATTCGTTCCGCTGCGACGAGGCGATTTTTGAAATGGGCCTGCCGATTCTCGGAATCTGCTACGGGATGCAGTTAATGACGGTCCATTTTAACGGGAAAGTGGAAAAAGCAAAGCAGCGTGAATACGGGAAAGCGGCGGTGAAGGTAGAGCATCAGTCGGCATTATTTGGCGGATTGCCTGATGAGCAGATTGTCTGGATGAGCCATGGCGACCTTGTTGTCGAGGCGCCTGAAGGGTTTACCGTTGACGTCACGAACCCATCCTGTCCGATTGCGGCGATGAGTGATGAAAGCAGGAAGCTTTACGCCGTTCAGTTTCATCCGGAAGTGCGCCATTCGGTTTATGGCAATGAACTGCTCCGGAATTTTGTGTTTAGTGTTTGTGATTGCAGCGGCTCCTGGTCGATGGAAAACTTCATTGAAATGGAGATCGCAAAAATCCGCGAGACGGTGGGCTCCAAAAAAGTTCTGTGTGCATTAAGCGGAGGGGTAGATTCTTCAGTTGTTGCCGTTTTAATTCATAAAGCAATCGGTGATCAGCTAACCTGCATTTTTGTTGATCATGGCCTGCTTCGGAAAAATGAAGCAGATAGCGTGATGAAGACTTTTACGGAAGGCTTCCATATGAATGTCATCAAAGCTGATGCGAAAGACCGTTTCTTATCAAAACTGAAGGGTGTTTCCGATCCGGAACAGAAGCGGAAAATTATCGGCAATGAGTTTATTTATGTGTTTGATGATGAAGCGGCTAAGCTGGAAGGAATTGAGTTCCTTGCACAGGGAACCCTTTACACGGATATTATCGAAAGCGGCACTGCAACTGCGCAAACGATTAAGTCCCATCATAATGTAGGCGGTTTGCCGGAGGATATGCAGTTTAAATTGATTGAACCGTTGAATACACTGTTTAAGGATGAAGTTCGGGCACTTGGGACAGAACTTGGAATTCCTGATGAGATTGTCTGGCGCCAGCCGTTTCCAGGTCCAGGCCTTGGCATCCGTGTACTCGGAGAGATTTCAGATGATAAGCTTGAGATTGTCCGGGAATCGGACTGGATTCTCAGGGAGGAAATCAAAAATGCCGGTCTCGACCGTGATATTTGGCAATACTTCACTGTCCTTCCGGATATCCGCAGTGTCGGCGTTATGGGAGATGCGAGAACTTACGATTACACCATCGGCATTCGTGCCGTTACATCAATTGACGGGATGACATCCGATTGGGCGCGAATCCCGTGGGATGTGCTTGAGGTAATTTCCACCAGAATCGTCAATGAGGTGCCACACGTCAATCGTGTAGTTTATGACATCACCTCCAAGCCGCCAGCAACGATTGAATGGGAATAAGAAAGGCAGAAACGTCCGTTTAGCGAAGCACTAGCGCTGGGCGCTGGAGCTAGATAGTAAATAAATGATGAAATTACGAACAATTTTTTATGATTTTATTAAAATTGTTCGTAATTTTTGTTTACAAATCAGTAATCCACTGCTAGAATGAAAAAGGAATCAAGGAAATTATATTATTTGCATCGTATAATCTTGGGGATATGGCCCAAAAGTTTCTACCGAGCCACCGTAAATGGCTTGACTACGAGGCAGTGTTTAATATTGAGGCAGGCTGTTTCTTTCCTCATGTTATTTGCACATGCCTTATGTCACGCTCCGGTAGAAAATGCCGGAGCGTTTTTGTTTTTAATAAAGAGAGATTCATAGGGGGAAGAGACATGCAGAAGTATTTTGAGTTTGAAAAGTTGGGAACAAATTATCGCCGCGAAATTATCGGGGGCTTAACTACTTTCCTGGCCATGGCCTATATCCTGGTTGTGAACCCGCTGACCTTATCGCTGGCTTCTGTTAAAGATTTTCCGGAAGCTTTGAGAATGGATTATGGCGCGGTGTTTGTTGCCACAGCGTTAGCATCCGCCTTAGGCTCGATTATCATGGGGCTGCTTGGAAAATATCCGCTTGCCTTGGCCCCAGGAATGGGATTAAATGCATTCTTTGCTTATACCGTTGTTTTAGGAAGCGGCATTCCGTGGCAGCATGCGCTCGGCGCAGTTCTAATTTCTGGAGTGTTTTTCTTTTTACTGACGCTGACAGGCCTTCGTGAAAAAATCATCAATGCGATTCCAATTGAGTTAAAGCATGCGGTTGGCGCCGGAATCGGTTTGTTCATTACCTTTGTCGGTTTGCAAAATGCCAAAATTATAGTCAATAATGATGCGACCCTTGTGGGGTTGGGAGATTTAACTAACGGCGACACCCTTCTTGCGATTTTCGGGATTGTTGTAACCGTGATTATGATGACGCGGGGAATTAATGGAGCGGTTTTTTATGGAATGGTGTTAACGGTAATTACTGGAATGATTTTTGGTCTAATTAAAATACCACACGCTGTAATTGGTGATGTGCCTAGCTTAGCGCCGACGTTTGGCGCCGCATTTTCATCTTTCAGCGACAGTTCTTTTTATACAACTTCCATGCTTGGAATTATTTTGACGTTCTTGTTTGTGGATTTCTTTGACAATGCCGGAACGCTTGTGGCTGTGGCCAACCAAGCTGGGCTTATGAAGGATAACAAGCTTCCGAATGCGGGAAGAGCGCTGATTTCCGATTCCATCGCCACAAGTGTGGGCGCGATTCTCGGGACATCAACAACTACTTCTTACATCGAGTCCTCGGCAGGGGTCGCAGCTGGTGCCAAAACGGGCTTTGCTTCACTAGTAACAGCGGGACTTTTTATTCTCTCAATCTTTTTCTTTCCGGTCTTATCGGTCGTCACGGCACCAGTAACTGCACCTGCACTTATCATAGTCGGCGTGCTGATGGTTTCATCTTTGGGTAAAATTGACTGGAAACGTTTTGAAATTGCTGTGCCGGCGTTTCTAACTATGATTGCGATGCCATTGTCCTACAGCATTGCCACCGGCATTGCCGTCGGCTTTATCTTCTACCCGATTACCATGATGGTCAAAGGTCGGACTAAAGAAATTCACCCGATTATGTACGTTTTCTTTGTGATCTTTTTACTATACTTCATATTTTTAAAATAAATAAGTTAGGGAGCTGAGGTCATATCTCGGCTCTTTTTCTTCTAAAGGACAAAATCTTGGTTGAAATAGAAAAAGTGTCTAATAGGTGCGTTCTATGGGAC
>CAYNUT010000023.1:0-4097 GCA_964400595.1 uncultured Neobacillus sp.
CACTGGTGGAAGGAGCGGGAACGGGAGCCGGAGGATTATTGCTTGGTCTAGCTGATTTCCCTTTACTCCTGACCATTAAGATGAAATTTCTGTTTGAAGCTGCTGCCATTTACGGCTTTAACACTGAGGAGTATGAAGAAAGGTTGTTTATTCTCCATGTTTTTCAGCTTGCTTTTTCCAGTGACGAAATCCGGAAAAACACTCTCCGGGAAATTGAAAATTGGGAAGACCGAAAGCGGGAATTAGCTGAACTGGACTGGCGCAAGTTTCAGCAGGAATACCGCGATTATATCGACCTCGCCAAAATGCTGCAGCTGGTACCGGGAATCGGGGCATTTGTCGGTGCCTATGCCAATAACAATCTCCTGAAACATTTGGGAGAGACCGCTATGAATGCTTACCGGTTAAGAATATTACAAAAAGCCCCTGAGCTGTAGAAAAGCCTCAGGGGTAATATTTTAATGAAGAGCATGGTATTTTATGGCGGCCGTTCCCAGTGTTTTAGCTGCAATCAGCATAGCTCTTTCATCAATATCAAATTTGGGGTGGTGATGAGGGAAGCTGTCATCATCATTTAGCGGCGGTTTTGCTCCGGTGAAGTAGAATGTTCCGGGGGTGTTTTCCAAATAATAGGCGAAATCCTCGCCGCCCATATCCTGCTCCGTTTCTTCGATTACTTTTACCTCAGTGACTTCCTTTGCACAGGCAACCAAAAATTCCGTTTCCCGAGCATGGTTTACCAAAGGCGGGTACCCCCGCATGAATTTAAAGTCATAGCTGCAATCGTTCATATAACAGGTACCGTAAATGATTCGTTCCATTTCTTCTTCAATGAAAGTCCGGCATTCTTCATTAAAGGTTCGAACAGTTCCAATTAGCACTGCCTTATCGGCAATCACGTTGAAGGCATTTTGGGCGGTAAAAGAACCAATCGAAACAACCGCTGATTCAATAGGATTAACTTTGCGGCTGACGATTTGCTGTAGGTTTAATACGAGCTGTGCCGCCGTCACAATCGCATCCTTTGTTTTATGCGGCTGTGCCCCATGCCCGCCCTTGCCTTGAATTTCAATTTCAAAGCGGTCAGCCGCTGCCATGATGGGGCCGGTGCGATATTGAATCTTGCCGGCGGGTTCGCCTGCCCATAAGTGAGTGCCGAAAATAACATCTACGCCTTCCAAACAGCCATTCTCAATCATCGATTTCGCTCCGCCCGGTGCCAACTCCTCTGCATGCTGATGGATAAAGACGTATGTTCCTTCAAGCTCCTCTTTCAGTTCATTTAATGCCTTCGCCAATAGAAGAAGCGTGGCAGTGTGTCCATCATGCCCGCAGGCGTGCATAACGCCTGGTACTAATGATTTGTAAGGAACATTCTTTTCGTCTTGAATAGGCAGGGCATCAAAGTCTGCCCTTAGTGCAACGGTTTTCCCCGGCTTTTTCCCATAAACCCTGGCGATAACCCCGTTTCCTCCAACATTGCCCCTTACTTCAATGTCAAGCTTTTTATAAAAGTCTTGAATATATTTAGCAGTTTTAAATTCTTGAAATGAAAGTTCTGGATGTTGATGCAGAACACGGCGGATTTTGACCATTTCATCATAGTATTCATCTAATAGAGTAAACAGCTTATTCAGCAAAAGTATTTCCCCCTAACCTGTTTAGTTTTATAATGTATTTTCAGACTATTTTAACACTTTTCGAGTGTAAAGTAGATTTTAAGCTGAATTTTCTTTATACTTTTATCGTATTGTCATTCGGACAAAGTATGAGAGGTTAAATGTATGGAGAGAAAAAACAAATGGAATCTTTTATATATATTTGGTACCCGGTTATCATTGCATTCATGAAGTGGGGAGGGGAGATAATGCTTATATAGAAAAAAAGAATGGAGTATTTACTCCATTCCAGCGGAAACGATAATCATTCCGTTATCAAATATTTGCTTGTATAGGGGGCGCTAACGAAGACATTTGATCCCTTGCTGTTTTTATGTGACTCAATGAAGGAAATGGAATTCTGCCATTTTTGATAATAGTCTTCATTTTCCCACACCGTCATAACGACATAAGTATTCGATGATTTTGGCCGTAGGAATCGGAAGGCAATAAAGCCTGGGGAATTTTCAGCTTTTCCGCTGCGATTTTTAAACTGATGTTCAAATACAGGACGGCCATCATCTTTCACCGGAATGTTGTTCATGACGACAACCCCTTCCTTTTTCAAATCCCCAGACCTTTCGAGCACCTCATATTTCCTCGGCTGCTGGAAAAAGGTATCACCAGCTGTTTCATGCAGCAGCAAAGCGCCATTCTCGTTAATCATGGTGATCAGTAATTCGCCGGAATGCTTCGTTGCAATTTTTTTCAAAAATTCATATGTTCCTGCTGTCATATATAAGTTCATTACTAAACCCCCTTTAATTATCAAGATATTTATACTTATTATTTTCCCCCATACTTCCCGTAAATTGAAACAAATTTTAAAACAGAAAAACGACTTTTTTTTGACAGTTATTATCGTAAGCTATACACCAATAGGTTTAATGGATAGACTGAAGACAGTCTATGTTTAGAAAGTTTTTAAATTTGCGTTATCTATATTAAAATAAAAAACATACATACGTGGTAGGGAGGACATTATTAATGACCAGAGTTATCAATGAAACTTTTTTAAAAGCAGCCAGAGGGGAAAAAACAGATTATGTACCTGTCTGGTATATGCGCCAAGCAGGGCGTTCGCAGCCGGAATACCGGGAGATTAAAGAAAAGTATTCCCTATTTGAAATCACCCATCAGCCTGAGCTATGTGCCTATGTAACACGTTTGCCTGTTGAACAATACAATGTCGACGCGGCGATTTTATATAAAGATATTATGACACCGCTTCCGGCGATTGGCATGCAGGTGGAAATAAAGGGCGGGGTTGGTCCGGTCATTGACAATCCGATTCGTTCATTGGCAGATGTCGAAAAGCTCGGGGAAATTAACCCTGAAGCAGACGTTCCATATGTATTGGATACCATCAAATTATTGACTCAGGAGCAATTGTCAGTACCGTTAATCGGCTTTTCCGGTGCACCGTTTACTCTTGCCAGCTATATGATCGAGGGCGGTCCTTCAAAAAACTATAATAAAACGAAAGCTTTTATGTATACAGAGCCGAAAGCATGGTTTGCGTTGATGGATAAACTGGGCGATATGATTATTACATATGTAAAGGCGCAAATCCAAGCCGGTACAAAGGCCATCCAGATTTTTGATTCATGGGTAGGGGCTTTGAATGTCGAGGATTACCGTTATTTCATCAAGCCTGTTATGAACCGAATTTTTGCTTCTTTAAAAGAGGAAAATGTTCCGTTAATTATGTTTGGTGTTGGAGCAAGCCATCTGGCTTTAGAATGGAATGACCTGCCGCTTGATGTTGTAGGTTTAGACTGGCGCCTGCCAATTAAGCAGGCCAGAGAAATGGGCATTCACAAAACCGTTCAAGGCAACTTGGATCCGGCCATCCTCTTAGCCCCTTGGGAAGTAATTGAAGAAAGAGCCAAAGTCATCCTCGATCAAGGAATGGCACAGGACGGGTATATCTTTAATTTAGGTCATGGTGTATTCCCATCTGTAAATCCGGAAATGCTGAAAAAACTTGCTTCATTTATCCATGAGTATTCAGCATCGAAATTAAGCCGCTAATTACTCATCGCAAGTCTTAGAATTGGTAACCAGTCCAATTTTTTGGCACAATAAAATAAGCTGCTTTAAAAGGAGTATTAATACAGTGAAAACCGGTTAATGCTCCTTTTCCCTTTCTGTTTTTTTATGAAAAGGGAAAGGCGATGAGACTTTTAAATGAGGTGCGAAACATGACAAAAAAGACAATGGGTTTGCTCGTTATGGCATATGGTACCCCAAATAATTCTGAGGATATAGAAAGATATTATACCCATATTCGCCGCGGCAGAAAGCCGACTCCAGAAATGGTAGAGGAGCTCCGCGGCCGGTATGAGGCCATCGGAGGGATTTCTCCGCTAGCCAAAATCACGCTTGAACAGGCGGAAAAGCTTGAAGAGCATTTAAATACAATCCAGGATGAAATTC
>CAYNUT010000023.1:4107-20717 GCA_964400595.1 uncultured Neobacillus sp.
CTAACAGAACGCTACAGAGCAATCGGTGGCATTTCTCCTCTAGCGAAGATCACGCTTGAGCAAGCAACCAAGTTAGAAGCGTATTTAAATGAAATGCAAGATGAAGTAGAGTTTAAAATGTATCTTGGTTTAAAACATATTGAGCCATTTATCGAGGATGCCGTTAAACAAATGCATATGGACGGTATTGAAGAGGCGGTAAGCATTGTCCTTGCTCCGCATTTTTCTACATTTAGCATTAAGTCCTACAATGGAAGAGCTCTTGAAGAAGCTGAAAAGCTGGGCGGACCTAACATTCAAACGATTGAAAGCTGGTACCAGGAACCGAAATTTATCGAATATTGGGCAAATAAAGTAAAAGAAATTTATGCTCAAATGCCAGTGGAAGAAGAAGAGCAGGCAGTTCTGATTGTATCTGCACACAGCCTTCCTGAGAAAATCATCCAGTTTGGCGATCCATATCCGCAGCAGCTTCAGGAGACGGCAGAATTAATTGCGGAGCATGCAGGGGTTGAAAATTATGTCATTGGCTGGCAAAGTGCCGGAAATACTCCTGAGCCATGGCTGGGCCCGGATGTGCTGGATTTAACAAGGGACTTATACAACCATGATCAATATAAAGCATTTGTCTATGCCCCTGTCGGGTTTGTCTGTGATCATCTGGAAGTTCTCTATGATAATGATATTGAATGTAAGGCTGTAACAGATGAATTAGGTGTAAGCTATTATCGGCCCAAAATGCCTAATTCACAGGAAGAGTTTATTGGAGCAATGGCAGACGCTATTCTTAAACTGTTAATGAAATAAGAATAAAAAGTATCTATCTCGGAAGAAGGTGACGTCCGTGACGGGAGAAAAACAGAAGGTTGTCATAGTTGGTGGAGGAATTGCCGGGCTGACATCTGCCTATTATCTGCAAAAAACGATTGAACAACATAAACTTCCAATCGAGATTTTACTCATTGAAGCATCCCACCGTCTGGGCGGCAAAATGCAAACCGTTGTAAGGGACGGTTACACAATTGAAAGAGGTCCTGATTCATTTTTAGCAAGAAAGACAAGCATCATCCGATTAGCAAAAGAGGTAGGAATGGAAGATCAATTAGTTCCTAATTCCACGGGTAAATCATTTGTTCTTGTAAATGATAAGCTGCATTCAATGCCCGGTGGATCAATCATGGGAATCCCAACGAATATTGGCCCGTTTGTTTCAACAGGTCTCTTTTCGATTCCTGGAAAAATAAGAGCTGCGGCAGATTTTATTTTACCTAGGTCTGAAAGCGGAAAAGATCAGTCATTAGGAGAATTTTTTCGGCGGAGGCTGGGAGATGAGGTGGTCGAGAATTTAATTGAACCGCTGTTGTCTGGAATTTACGCCGGTGATATTGATCAATTAAGTTTAATGTCAACCTTTCCGCAATTTTATGAGGTCGAACAAAAATACCGAAGCCTGATTATAGGAATGAAAAAGTCAACTCCATCACAGACAGAACAATCAGCTAAAAAGGAAAATTCAAAGGGCGGTTTTCTGACGTTTAAAACGGGACTGCAATCATTTGCAGAAGCAATTGAGGCAAAATTACACCCCCATTCGATTTTAAAGGGGCACCGTGTTGATAAAATTATAAAATCCGGCAGCCGTTATGATGTTTATTTAAATAATAAGGAAACAGTTATGGCGGATAGTGTTATTGCTGCCACCCCTCACAAAGTCACACAATCAATGTTCTCGGAATATCCCTTTTTTGATCCATTTAAGGATGTTCCCTCCACATCTGTTGCGACTGTGGCCTTGGCATTTCCAAAAGAAGCCATCAAAAATGATATTGATGGGACTGGATTTGTTGTTTCACGGAATAGCGATTATTCCATTAATGCATGCACGTGGACACATAAAAAATGGGAACATTCAACGCCCAAGGGAAAAGTACTGCTTCGCTGTTATGTAGGCCGTGCCGGTGATGAAACCATTGTAGACCTTTCGGATGATCAAATAATTAAGATTGTCCTGGATGATCTGAAGAAAACAATGGATATTACGATGAATCCTGACTTTGCCGTTGTGTCGAGGTGGAACAATTCCATGCCGCAATACACTGTAGGCCATAAACAGCGGCTGGATACCATCAATGAACATATGAAAGCAGAGCTTCCTGGCGTATTTTTGGCAGGTGCTTCATATAAAGGCGTTGGTCTTCCTGATTGCATCGACCAAGGTGAAGAAGCTGTAAAAGCTGTTATAAATTATTTAAAAGCTAAGAAAGCTGCTCAATAATGGCAGCTTTCTTTTTTTTTTATTTATTCCTTGCAAAGCAGTAAAAATGGTTGTATACTCATTAAGTAATAAATGACTGAAATGTTCATCTGGTCATTTGCGGGCATTTCATACCAATTATCATGGGAATTTTCGAGAGGATTGTCTATTGCGATAATCCTTATTTTCAAAAAGAGAATGACCGATTGAACAAAATAGTCAATATTAAAGGAGGCGTGAGAGGTGAAAAAGACCCTGATTAAGGAAGACTTTTTTATGATTTTAAAAAATAAAAAAGTTCTGATTCCTATCATCGCAGTGATGTTTGTCCCTGTTTTGTATGCCGGAATGTTTTTATGGGCATTCTGGGATCCATATGCCAAACTTGAGGACCTGCCGGTTGCTGTTGTTAATGAAGACAGCGGTGCAAAGCTTGAAGGGGAACACCTCAAGCTTGGTGATGATCTGGTAAAGAATCTAATGAAAAGTAAAGATTTTGGCTTTGAGGTGGTAGACAAGGAAGAAGGCTACAAAAACCTGAAAGATCAAAAATATTACATGCTGATCGAAATTCCAAAGGATTTTTCGGAAAACGCTACAACCCTATTGGATGATCATCCGAAGAAACTGGAGTTGATTTACACCCCAAACGAGAGCTATAACTTCCTTTCAGCTCAAATTGGAGGTTCTGCTGCAGAAAAAATCAAAACAGCAGTCTCTGAAAAAGTAACGGAAACCTATGCCGAAACGATGTTTTCAAAAATTACCGAAGTTGCAGATGGGGTTAAACAGGCCAGCGATGGAGCCGGTCAATTAAGTAATGGAACCCTTGACTTGGATAAAGGCTCTAGTGAATTAAATGATGGTCTTGCTACATTTGCCGAGAAATCCATCCAATTTGATAATGGTATGAAAGAAGCCGGTGCCGGAGCTAATAAGTTATCTGCAGGCTCAAAAGAGCTTTATACCGGTCTTGAAACAATGGCGAAAAAATCCATAGAGTTTAATAATGGAATGAAGACTGCCGATTCCGGAGCGAATGAAATTGCTTCCGGTAATAAAACCTTAGATGATGGACTTGGCCAGCTGCTCGCGGGTCATAATCAGCTTGAAGCTGCATCGGGCCAGCTTGAAGATGGCGGCAAACAGTTACAATCCGGCATCGAACAAGCCAAAACCGGCATCCAAACCATTAATGGAAAAATGCCGGAGGTCGTTGCAGGTACTGAACAGCTTGAAAAGGGAGCAAAAGATCTTTCAACGAACCTAAACCAGTGGCAGCAAGGTGCTAATAGCACGACAGCGGGAGCAGAAAAACTGAATCAAGGAATCGTTGAATTAAAAGGTCAATTGGCACAATTGATGCCTTTACTTGGAGCATTGCCGGATGAGAAGAAAGCAGAACTTGTTAAAGCATTAGATGATTTAGAAAATGGCAGTGCCCAATTAAAAGCAGGTACTAAGGGTCTTTCTGATGCAGCCGGCCAGCTTTCTACAGGTTCTGGAGTTCTTTCCACAAAACTCGGCGAATTAAACAAGGGACAAAAGGCTTTGCAGGCAGGAGTCTCTCAGCTTTCAGACGGCAGCCTATTGCTTGAAGGGGGCGCCAATAAACTTGTTGCTGGCCAGCAGGAATTTTCTGCGGGAATGGAGCAGTTTGGCCAGAAATTCACCGAGGCAAAAGCAGGTGCTGACAAATTAGCTGGTGGTTCCACCACGCTCTTAAGCGGCATGAACAAGCTTACAGATGGTTCAAATGCCTTAACAAGCGGAGCCGGTCAATTAGCTTCCGGTTCAGGCGAACTGAAAAATGGTGCAGCTGATCTTACAAGCGGGATGAATCAATTAACTGCCGGGGCTGATGCCATTACTTCTGGTGCCGGTCAGCTGGCAGATGGTTCCGACAAATTGAAAGATGGTACATCCATGCTAAATGACGGGGCAAAGGAATTAGCCGATAAACTTTCAGATGGGGCAAAAGAAGCCTCAAAAGTTCATTCGAGCAAAAATACCTATAACATGATGGCTGCTCCTGTAAAATTGGACAGTGAAAAATTAAATCATGTACCAAACTACGGAACAGGATTTGCGCCATACTTCCTTTCATTAGGCTTATTTGTTGGTGCACTTCTATTATCGATTGTATTCCCAATCCGCGATGCATCCATCCTGCCGGCCAGCGGTTTTAGCTGGTTTGCAAGTAAGTTTTCGATTTTGGCAGCGGTTGGTATCATTCAAGCATTGGTTGCAGATGCCATTCTCCTATTAGGTTTGGATCTGCAGGTACAAAGTACGTCGAGATTTATCTTATTTTCGATTATCACGAGTTTGACATTTGTGGCTTTAATTCAACTGCTTGTTAGTGTTTTAGCAGATGCCGGGCGTTTTATTGCGATTATTATCTTGATTTTCCAATTAACAACAAGTGCCGGAACATTCCCGCTTGAGTTAATTCCGAATTTCTTACAGCATTTCAATGCGTTCCTGCCAATGACTTATACAGTCAGCGGCTTTAAAGCTGTTATTTCAAGCGGCGATTTTAGCTACATGTGGCAAAACCTAATAATTTTAGTAGGTTATATCGTTTCATTTGCATTACTCACAACTGCATATTTTACAATGAGACGCAGTCATCAATTGAAACACCAAATGAGTGAATAAAATTTTAAAAAACCAGCCGGAATAATAGAAACGGCTGGTTTTTTCTGTTTAAATTAGGAAGAAAGCCTGCTTTGGAGCATAATAAAATGAAAGAATTTCAAATCAGAGGTGCTTTTTATGAAACTGACGATTATTGGTTTTTGGGGCGGCTACCCAAAACAAAATGGGGCCAGTACCGGGTATTTACTGGAACATGAGGGTTTTCATTTATTAATTGATTGCGGCAGCGGTGTTCTTTCCAAGCTGCAGAATGTCCTTCAGCCGGAGGAGCTCGATGCTGTCATCATCTCACACTATCATCCCGATCACATTGCCGATATCGGAGTCCTGCAGCATGCCCGGCTGATTCAAGGATTTTTAGGAAAGGAATTTCCAACTCTCCCTGTGTACGGCCATTCTTATGACCAGCACGAATTTGCCAAACTTACTTATAAAAATATTACAAAAGGGATTGCTTATGACCCCAATGTACCTCTTACAGCAGGTCCTTTTCAAGTTTCTTTTTTAAAAGCAGATCATCCTGTTCCATGCTATGCCTTGCGGATGGAAGCAGGCGGGAAGGTTTTAGTCTATACAGCTGATAGTTCTTTTAAAGAGGAATTCATCGAATTTAGCAAAGGGGCTGACGTTTTATTGTGTGAGTGTAATTTTTATGGCCATCAAAACGGAAAGTCCGCAGGTCATATGAATAGCATCGATGCTGGAAGACTTGCACAGCATGCAAATGTCAAACAATTAATTCTCACACATCTTCCGCATTACGGGAATTTATCCGATCTTCTTAGCGAGGCATCAGGCGAGTTTACTGGTAAAATGAAGCTTGCAGAAGAATTTGAAACTATCTTACTATAAGAAGGGGGAGGGAATTATGTTATTTATTGATAATAAGGGTATTACCGATCCACGAATCAACCTCGCGATTGAAGAATATGCCCTGAAAAATCTAGGTATCGATGAAACGTATTTATTATTTTATATAAATGAGCCTTCGATTATCATCGGTAAAAACCAAAACACAATTGAAGAAATTAATACCGAGTATGTAGAGTCGAATGGGATTCATGTTGTCCGCAGATTATCCGGCGGCGGCGCTGTTTATCATGACCTTGGCAATTTGAATTTTAGTTTTATCACCAAGGACGACGGGGAAAGCTTTCATAATTACCGCAAATTCACTGAGCCGGTGATTGCTGCCTTAAAGAAATTAGGAGTAAATGCAGAGCTGAGCGGCAGGAATGATATCGAAGCAGCGGGCAGGAAGATTTCTGGAAACGCCCAATTTTCAACCCGGGGCAGGATGTTCAGCCATGGAACACTGCTGTTTAATTCGGAAATGGAAAGTGTAGCCTCTGCATTAAAAGTCAAAAAAGAAAAAATTGAATCCAAAGGGATCAAATCTGTCCGCAGCCGGGTTGCCAATATTTCCGAGTTTATGGCGGAAAAAATCACGATTGAGGAATTCCGCTCACTGCTGCTAAGCTCCATTTTTGAGGGACAAGAGGATATTCCCGAATATTTGCTAACCGAAGAGGATTGGGGAAATATTCACCAGCTTTCCAAGGAACGCTATCAGAATTGGGACTGGAACTATGGTAAATCGCCAAAATTCAATCTTCAGCATTCACACCGTTTCCCTGTTGGTTCCATTGATATCCGCTTAGATGTTAAGAAGGGATTCATTGAAAATTGTAAGATTTATGGTGACTTCTTTGGTGTTGGCGATATGAGTGACATCGAAAACAGGCTGAGAGGCATCCGCTATGAGAAAAGCGGAATTGATAAGGCACTTGAGGATATAAATACAACTTTTTATTTCGGTAATGTTTCCAAGGAAGAACTTATTAACTTAATATATTAAAAAAAGCCACGGTGTATATTCTGCACCGTGGCTAAACTTTTTTCAGAAATTTCCGAGTATTATTCTTGAATGCTTAATTATCTTTCAATATAATATATTTAGAAAATTGTTGCAAAATTGTGAATGAACATTCATTCAAACAAGGGGGAGAAGGCATGAATTTATCCACACAGCTTCATGAAACAGCAAAGGGTTCAGCAGAGAAAATTGCCTATCACTTTATGGGGCAGTCGAGCACCTATGCAGAACTTGATGAAGCAATTACAAAATTTGCATCGGGTCTTGAGAAATTAGGGGTCAAACAAGGGGATCACATTGCGTTATTGTTGGGGAATTCTCCTCATTTCATCATCAGTCTTTACGGGGCATTGCGGCTGGGGGTAACCGTAATCCCTATTAATCCGATCTACACGGCTGATGAAATTGGGTACATCCTGAATAATGGCGATGTAAAACTTGTCGTTGCACTTGATATGGCCATTCCACTGGCAGAAAAAGTTCATGCCTTCCTGCCAAAGGTCGAGCATTTTGTGTTTTGTGAAACGGTGCCAAACGGGATTGAAAACTATGATGTTGAAAGCATAACATTATATTCAAAAATGAAATCGTTTACAGAGTTGGTGGCATCCGGAGAGCTGGGCTTCCAGGGGCCTGAGCTTCAGGATGATGATACAGCCATCATTTTGTACACATCAGGCACAACTGGTAAACCGAAGGGCGCGATGTTGACGCACAAGAATTTATTCAGCAATGCCAAGGATGTTGGCGATTATTTGAAAATGAATCATGAGGATCGGGTGGTTACGGTTCTGCCGATGTTCCATGTATTCTGTTTGACGGTGGCTCTAAATGCACCGTTATTAAACGGAGCAACGCTTTTGATTGAGTCAAAGTTTAGTCCAAGAGAAATTTTCCTGATCATTAAAGAATACAAGGCAAGTGTTTTTGCCGGGGTTCCAACGATGTATAATTTCCTCTATCAATATCCGGATGGAGATCCTGAGGATCTCCAATCATTACGGCTATGTATTTCCGGCGGAGCTTCCCTTCCTGTTGCGCTGCTTAATAATTTTGAGCAGAAATTCAACGTGCTGATTTCGGAAGGTTATGGGCTATCCGAGGCATCACCGGTTACATGCTTTAACCCGCTGGACCGTCCGCGAAAGCCGGGCTCTATAGGGACATCAATTCTCCACGTCGAGAATAAAGTCGTCGATGAACTTGGAGAAGAGGTTCCTGCCGGAGGCGTCGGTGAACTGATTGTCCGCGGCCCGAATATCATGAAGGGCTATTATAAAATGCCGGAGGAAACGGCGGCGGCTATTCGAGGCGGCTGGCTTCACACCGGTGATATGGCAAGAATGGATGATGAAGGATATTTCTATATTGTTGACAGGAAAAAGGATTTAATTATTGTCGGCGGATATAATGTCTATCCCCGTGAAGTGGAAGAGGTCATTTACAACCATCGGGATGTTGTTGAAGCGGCGGTACTCGGTGTTCCGGATCCAAACCAGGGGGAAGCAGTTAAAGCCTACGTGGTTAGTAAAAATCCGGAACTTACGTCTGAACAGGTCCTTGAATATTGCAGGGAGCACCTCGCAAAATATAAGGTTCCATCCTCAGTTGAATTTTTAGAGGAGCTTCCGAAGAATACAACTGGGAAAATCTTAAGACGGGCACTCAAGACGCAGATAGCACAAAACGTCAGCCAATAAAATTTTAATAAGTTTTTATCTAGGAAAGCAGGCTTTTTGCCTGCTTTTTAGAATTATATAGGGAAAGGGGTGGATATGATGGAGCGAATTTTATTGGAGATTAATAATCATATTGCTTTTGTAACGATTAACCGTGCCGAGGCTCTCAATGCTTTTAATTATGAAACATTGCTGGAATTGCAGAAAACAGTAGAACAGCTGCGTGTGGATCCAAATGTTCGTGCGGTTATCTTTATTGGGGCAGGGGAAAAAGCCTTCAGTGTTGGTGCCGATTTAAAAGAACGAAAAAACCTGACGGATGAAGAGGTAAAGAGGAACCTTTATAAAATTAATGAGGTTTTTAATACGATTGACACACTGCCACAGCCGACAATTGCCGCTATTAATGGTTATGCTTTTGGCGGGGGAATGGAGCTTGCTCTTGCTTGTGATTTTCGATTTGCTGCGAAAGAGACAGCAATGGGGCTTACCGAAACAAGTCTAGCGATTATTCCAGGTGCAGGCGGAACCCAGAGGCTGCCGAGATTAATCGGGCAGGCAAAGGCATTAGAGTTGATCTTGACCGGGTGCAGGCTGACAGCAGAAGAAGCGATGACATACGGGATTGTCACAAGGGTTGCTGACCGTCAGCAATTATTAAACGAGTGTGTTGCCTTCTGTTCGCAATTGCTGGCCAACGGTCCTATCGCACTGCAGCAGGCAAAGTTTGCGATAAAAAATGGCATGAATACCGATTTAGCCACGGGTCTTCAGATTGAACGAAAAGCCTATGAGGTGACACTGCCGACTGATGACCGCATTGAGGCCTTACAGGCATTTGCGGAAAAAAGAAAACCACATTTTAAAGGAAAATAAACACGGCTGTTACGCCGTTAGGCTGTCGAAAAACCTTCGCAGCCTTTTATTTTATTTATGCACTTACTTTAATAATTTTATTGAAACATAGTCTATGAAACTTGCTTGTTGATTTGCGCTCCAGGCACTTAGGCATTTCTTAGTTCTAAATCGCTTCTTTTTAACTAAACTAAGTATAGAGAGGCTGTACAACAAAGGGGGACAAAACATGGCGAGAAAGATGGGGGTCTATGCTGTTTTAGCCTTCTGTTTATATGGATTCTTTTTTTACTGGTATCTTTTTTACGGTGCCAGTCCAAAGCTGCCGTTTGAATACGAGGGAACCAAGGCAGACCCGGCAACATTTTTAAATGGCAGGGAACTGATGCTGAGCGAGGAGTATTCGAAAATCAAAAATCTCTTATTTTTCTTATCTACTCCCTTCGAATCGCTTTTTTATTTTCTGATTTTACTATTTGGCTTTTCAAGAGCATTTAAGCGGTGGGCGGACAAGTCGGCAAAATACCAATTTTTGCGCACACCTATTTATTTAATCTGGATCTCTTTTTTTGCTTTTCTAGCGACATTTCCGTTGAATTATCTTAGTTATTCTCTATCGAAAACGTATCATATTTCCACACAGACCTTTTCTTCCTGGATGAAGGATGAACTGATTGATTTTTGGCTAAATTATGGAACTTGGTTAATTATTGTCCCCGTGCTTTACTGGCTGATGAAGAAAAGCCAAAATCGGTGGTGGCTGTATGGCTGGCTGTTATCGGTGCCGTTTACATTATTTATGATGTTTTTGCAGCCGGTTATCATTGACCCGTTATACAATGATTTTTATCCATTAAAGGATAAGGCACTGGAGACGAAAATACTGGCATTGGCGGAAAAAGCTGATATTCCGGCCAAGCATGTATTTGAGGTCAATATGGCCGAAAAAACAAATGCGATGAATGCCTATGTGGCGGGGATTGGTTCGAATGCCAGGATTGTTCTTTGGGACACGACCCTAAACAAACTGACAGATGAGCAAATTTTATTTATCATGGCTCATGAAATGTGTCATTATGTCGAGAAGCACATTTATTGGGGAATTGCAGGCTACCTTTTATTATCGCTCGCAGGAATGTATTTGACCTATCGCATAATGAATTGGGCAGCGAATCGCTGGGGAAATGAATTAAAAATCACAGAAGTGAAGGATATTCGCTCACTCCCGTTATTTTTTATGATAATCTCGGTGCTCTTGTTTGCCTCAAGTCCGCTCACCAATTTTGTTTCCCGATACCAGGAGGTACGAGCCGACCGATATGCCATAGAAATGACGAAAAATCCTGAAGCAGCGATTACTTCATTTCAGGAATTAACTCGTTCCGGTTTAAGCCAGGTGAACCCGCCGTTTTTAGTGAAACTTTTCCGTTATACCCATCCATCCATGCTCGACCGGATTTCCATGCTTGAGGAATATGAAATTGAACGGCGAAATAAGTAATAAAATTGGCTAAAGACAAATAACCGGTCTTTAGCTTTTTTCTTTTTGTCAAACAAAAAACCGTCAATCATGACGGTCCAAAAAGGCGGATTTAAGTTCCAAAGCGTTTGTTGATTTCCTTGAGCTGTCTGGATAAAAATAGAAAGGATTTTTTGTCGCGGCAGTCAATGGCTGAGTCAATTTTGCGCAGCAATTTTTCTTTTTCAACCGTCAACTGAATTTCCGACAAGAGCATATCGATGTAGAGATCTTGGACGAAATTCTCCTTCATTCGACTGCGTTTCATGGTACCAAGTTTCATTAATTCCGTGTATGATTTTTCATTCATGAAAATCACCTCTGAAGCTTTTTTTAATTATATGGAGTTTTATAAATAATATCATTGAATTATTTTAATCTTCAGAAAAATAATCCCTTGACAAAAAATGTGAATAAATAAGCACAATTCAGAAAAGTGGAGGAATTAAGGAAATAATAGTGGTAAGATATGATGGAAAAAATAATCCAAATGAGGAGTTGAATCGTTTGAAGCAGCAGATCGAAGAATATGAGGTTAATTCGTGTACAATGTTTTTAGCCCCATCTGAATACGGACGAAAAATTTATTCAAAGGTTGTAGAAGTAGAAGATGAATTTCTTTCTCCTTTTAAGCCTTTGGATATTATCAAAAGAAGCTGTAATTATTTTGGTGTCGATTATGAAAGTAGAAAACGAGGAACACGGCAATTAATTGGTTATTCCCGAAAGATCCCAATTGCGATCGAGCCAACCACCCACATCTTTTTTTTCCCTACCACTTCACCAAATCGCCCTGAGTGTATTTGGATTTCACATGAGCACGTAGAGAATTATCGCCGTGTAGGGGCGCATCAAACAATGATCACTTTCCAAAACAAACAATCCTATACTTTTCCAGTTTCGTTTAGCACCATTGAGGGACAAATGTTAAGAACATCTTTACTCAAAACAAAGCTTTTGCAAAGAATTGAGAGTAATGAAAGAAAATTGTTTTATTTGCTGCATGGACCCAAACCTCTAAAAGCCTCTGAAGGTTCTCAAGATTATGCAGGGGAAATATATTTGAAGGATAAATAATTATTGATATTTGCAACATTAATCACGGGACAGGTGCTTTTTTAACAGATATGTCTCCATTAATTCTTGGACCTTATTGCGGATTCTTGGATTAAAGTAATTGTGGTTTTCTTCATAACCTTTATAGATAAACATGTACATGGTAAAAGCATCGTCCCGATTGGATTCAATCACTTGAAGCTTGTTCTTTTTCATATATTGTTTTACTTCAGACAATTCCCGCTGGATTTCCTTCATTGTCTCCTCAATTAATTCCAGATATGGCTTCCTTAATTTAAAGGGACTCTTTTCCACTACGTTTAAATCGCGATTTAAGATAATCAATACCATCGGTAAATAAATGGCTTTCTCCATGATATCCCGGTCCTCCTCAGGAATCCTTGTCATCTTGCCATCCATCCTTTCGTTTATATCAGAACAAATGTTCTTATTTCATTTTACAAAAAACAACTTTTAATTGCAATACCAGTTTCCATGTCTCAAGCTTGCCGTTTGGCGAGCTTTTTTATTGCAAAATGCCCTATTTTCATGAGAAAGTTTTTATTAATAGAAGGATATCTGATAGGGGAAAATGAATTTAAGAAGATACCTGAAAAAATAATTAACAGTCAGATGAAAAAGAATAAAATACACGAGAACTGACGGGTGATAAACGATGAGATCTGATAAGCATTTAAATAAGAAAAAACGAAAATGGCCGGCCATTTTGCTTATATTCTTAATTCTAATCGGCGGTGGTGCAGCCTATTCTTATTTTCAATATAAAAAGGGTGTAAACCAATCGTTAAATAAAATGACCAGCAGCCAAAAGGAAGCCAAGAAAGTTTATACATTTGAAGGACAAAAGGATCAATATGGTGATACGAACATCTTATTGCTTGGGAGTGATACAAGAGGGGAGGAAAAATCCCGTGCTGATACCATAATGATTGCACATTATAATGAGGATCAAGGAACATTTAAGTTAACTTCCATTATGCGGGATTGTTACGTGGACATTCCAGGCCACGGCAAGCATAAAATTAATTCTGCCTTCGCGCGGGGAGGCCCTGAATTAATGAGACAAACCATTAAGCAAAATTTCGATATTGATCTGCAATACTATGCCATCGTTGATTTTCAAGGCTTTGTCCAATTAATTGATGAAGCCTTCCCAAGCGGGGTTGAAATTGACGTAGAGAAAAAAATGGAAGCCTATATTGGTGTAACACTTGAACCTGGTCTGCAAAAGCTAAATGGTACACAAATGCTTGGGTATGTTCGTTTCCGTCATGATGCCATCGGTGATTTTGGCCGGGTGGAACGACAGCAAAAGGCAGTAAAAGCAATCAGAGACCAATTAATCGGGTTTGAAACAATAGCGAAGCTCCCGAAATTAATAGGGGTCGTTACCCCGTATGTCAACACGAATATGGAGACCTCGGATGTGTTATTTATGGGGAAAGACTTTCTTTCAAAAAAATCGGGAAATATGCCGACTTTTAGGATTCCAGTTGAAAATAGCTATACAGAGCCAAGAATTAAAGGGGAAGGTCTGGTACTCGATATTGATGTTAAAAAAAATAAGGAAGCGCTCCATCGGTTTATAACACAGTAAAAAAACAATAATAGCGTAAAGAACTAAGGAGAAAACGGATGGATTTTGAATCGCTAAAAGCGTGGTTTACGCTCGAACACATCATGAATCTAATACAGGAATATCGGGCGTTAGGGCCATTGCCGGGAATTATGCTTATTGTCATAGAAGCCTTTTTGCCATTTCTTCCTTTATTTTTATTTGTCATGGCAAATGCAAGTGCTTTTGGTTTGTGGCTGGGATTTTTGTATTCGTGGCTTGGGGCCTGCATCGGTGCCATGCTGGTTTTTTTACTCATTAGAAGATTTGGGCAAAAGAGGCTGTTAGCCTTTTTACCAAGGCATCCTCAGGTTCGTAAGCTAATGGACTGGGTGGACCGCCATGGGTTTGGCCCGCTATTTTTACTGCTCTGCTTTCCATTTACACCTTCCGCCGTTGTCAATATTGTTGCGGGTCTTTCGAAAATCCGCATGCCGCAGTACATGCTGGCGGTGGGAATTGGGAAAATGGTGATGATCTTTACCATCAGTTATATTGGTTATGATCTTCAATCATTGATATCAAAGCCGTATCAGACTGTTCTGGTTTTAATTATTATCTTTATTCTTTGGTTTGTTGGCAAAAGAATCGAGGCAAGATTGAATAAGACCCCGAAAGATGATCATAATGGGGAAATAGAAAGTAATAAAAAACTGGAGAAACGGAGGAATGGTAATGAAAATGGAGTGGAAAAAGGAAGGGATGGAATGGTTTAAAGCGTTTGCCATTGGAATCATTATCTTTGCATTTATTCGGACGTTTTTCTTTTCCAATTATATAGTTGAAGGGCAATCGATGATGCCGACTCTCCAGGAAGGGAATAAACTGGTAGTTAATAAACTTGGCTATCAGGTTGGTGAATTGCACAGGTTTGATGTCATTGTCTTTCATGCTAACGAAAAGGAAGATTTTGTGAAACGGATAATCGGTCTGCCCGGGGATAAAATTGAATACCGGAATGACCATTTATATATTAACGGACACAAGTTTGCCGAGCCGTTTTTGGAACAATATAAACAAAAATCTCCAGGTGTTAAACTGACAGGGGATTTCAGTCTTAAGGAGATTACCGGTGAAAATAAGGTCCCGGAAGGAAAAGTATTTGTCCTTGGGGATAACCGTCTAGGGAGCTGGGACAGCCGTCATTTTGGCTTCATTTCCGACCACCAGGTCGTTGGTAAAGTAGATTTGCGCTATTGGCCATTAAATGAAATGGACGTAAATTTTTAATATTACTTGTATTGAACACGATTATTTTAATCGTGTTTTTTAATGGCTTTTCAGCTTAGAATTACCATTTTTGGTTTGAATCAATATGCCGTATTCCAAACGTTTGTACTTATTTTATGGTAAAATGAAAGATACAATGTTTTCGAGAAAGATTGGGGAAAGTGAGGTTCATACATGTCTTTAAGAATGGTAATTGGACGGTCGGGAACAGGTAAAACAGACATGTTCCTTGATGAAATCGTGAACATGCTTAAAGAAAAGCCAAATGGTTCACCGATTATTTATATCGTACCCGAACAAATGACCTTTTCTTCTGAATACCGCTTAGCAACCGTTCCGGAAATTGGGGGAATGATCAGGGCACAGGTGTACAGTTTTTCCCGGCTGGCGTGGCGGATTCTACAGGAAACAGGCGGGATTAGCCGGTACCACTTAAGCAGTGTCGGGATGAGTATGCTGCTGCGAAAAATCATAGATGACCAAAAGGAGCAGCTGAAACTTTTTCAGCGCGCAGCCGATAAAAATGGTTTTGTTCAACAATTAGAGCAGATGATTATCGAATTTAAACGGTATTGCATTAGACCGGAGGAGCTGGCACAGGGCTTCACTCCATTTGATTCAGAGGGCTATTCCCAGTCCAAGGCGTTACAAGATAAATTGGAGGATTTAGAAAAAATCTATCAAAAATTTGAGGAAGAGATTTTCGGCAAATATACTGATGCGGAAGATTATTTCCGGCTCTTGTCAGAGAAAGTTTCAGCTTCAAATTACCTAAAAGAAGCAGAAATCTATATTGATGGTTTTGATCATTTTTCGCCGCAGGAATTTCAAATAATACTCGAATTAATGAAGCACTGTAAAAGAGTATCCATTGCCTTGACAACGAACCGTTTATTTTCGGAGTCAGCACCGGATGAGCTTGATTTGTTCCGCTTGTCTTCGGAAACATGCTATACCATTTATGATTTGGCGAATTGGAACGGTATTGTGATGGAGGAGCCGATCATTTTACAAGAACAAAAAAAATGGAAAAGGGAGTCCTTAAGGCATTTAGAGGGGACATTTGATGCCCGGCCTGCTGCCGCTTTTAATGGGGATGCGGACATCCGCCTTTGTCAGGCTGTCAATCGCCGTGCGGAGATTGAAGGGATTTCCAGAGAAATTCGCCAATTAGTTCGGACAAAGGGTTACCGCTATCGGGACATCGCATTATTAATCAGAAATGGCATTGACTATCATGAAATCGTTGAACCTGTATTTGCTGATTTCGAGCTTCCTTTTTTCATCGACCAAAAAAGGACGATGCTGAATCACCCTTTAATTGAATTAATCCGCTCAAGTCTTGAAGTGGTAAATTCCTATTGGCGGTATGAATCTATTTTCAGGGTAATAAAAACCGAATTAATCTATCCGATGCAGGAAAATTTCGATAAAATGCGTGAAAAGATGGATCGGCTGGAAAACTATGTGCTGGCGTATGG
Source organism: uncultured Neobacillus sp. (assembly GCA_964400595.1). GTDB lineage: Bacteria > Bacillota > Bacilli > Bacillales > Cytobacillaceae > Neobacillus. The sequence goes on from CAYNUT010000023.1 coordinate 20,355, forward strand.
GATTAACGGAAGTAAGTGGACGAGTAAAGAGCGCTGGATTTATCGCCGCATTAGAGGATTGGATTTAGAGACAAATAGCCAAACAGATGCAGAAAAAGGAATCGAGCAGGAATTAAATGAATTGAAACTTGTGGTAACAGCACCGCTGCTGCGTCTATCAAGACGTTTAAAAAGGGCAGACAACGGCCGGAAGCTTTGTGAAGCCGTTTATTTATTTTTAGAGGAACTCGATATTCCGGCGAAGCTTGAGCAATGGAAAAATAAGGCGGAAGAAAAGGGGAACCTGTTAGGGGCGCGGGAACACGAGCAGGTGTGGAATGCGGTCATTGATCTTCTGGACCAATATGCTGAGATTCTCGGGGA
>CAYNUT010000023.1:20727-23431 GCA_964400595.1 uncultured Neobacillus sp.
TTCCCTTAAGGCCTTTGCAGCCATTTTGGAGTCAGGCTTTGAAGCATTGCATTTTTCACTTATTCCGCCTGCGCTTGACCAAGTATTGGTTGGCGATTTAGAGAAGTCACGCCTGCAGAATATCAAGGTTGTGTTCGTCGTCGGTGTAAATGAAGGAGTGCTCCCTGCAAAAATTTCTGATGAAGGAATCCTTACAGACGAAGAACGGGAAATGCTGCTTACTTCTGGATTTCAGGTGGCACCGAGCAGCAGGACGCGCTTACTGGATGAAAATTTTCTGGCCTATAAGGCGTTTACAGCCCCGGCTGAAAAGCTATATATCAGCTATCCGCTGGCCAATAATGAAGGTAAGGCGTTAATTCCGTCCTCCTATATTAAGAGAATCAAAGATATGTTTCCGCATGCAGTAGAGGATTTTTATGTTACAGACCCGTCTGAATTGCCTGTGGAACAGCAGTTAAGTTTTGTGTCAAATTTCACTGCCACTATGTCTTATCTGAATGGACAATTGCAATTAAAAAAACGGAATTATCCTATTTCCGCCTTTTGGTGGGATGTCTATAACTATTATATGGAGGACATCCGCAAAGAAAAAGCACTAAAAGTATTCTCAAGCCTCTCTTATGCCAATCAGGCTGTAACATTGTCAAAAGAAACAGCGGATGAACTGTACGGAGAAACCATTCAGGCGAGTGTTTCGAGAATGGAGCTATATAATGGCTGTGCTTTTTCGCATTTTGCCCAGCATGGGTTAAAGCTTCGCGAGCGGCAGATTTTCCGCTTGGAGGCACCGGATATTGGAGAGCTGTTTCATGCTGCTTTAAAGCAGATTGCTGATATTGTCAATGCACAAAAGCTGTCATGGGCACAGTTATCAAGACAGCAATGTGAAGATCTTTCCAAAGAAGTGGTGAAATCACTAGCGCCTAAGCTGCAAAATGAAATCCTGTTAAGCTCCGAGCGTCACCACTATATTAAGCGGAAATTGGAACAAATTATTACCCGTGCTTCTCTAGTTTTGAGTGAACATGCGAAGGTCAGCGGGTTTTCGCCCATCGGCTTGGAACTGGGCTTTGGCCGGAACGGGACGCTGCCGCCATTAACCTTTTCGCTGAAAAACGGCAAGAGAATGGAACTGGCAGGAAGGATTGACAGAGTCGATCAAGCTATGGGTGATGACGGACAAGTCTTTTTACGGGTGGTGGATTATAAATCGAGTGAAAAGGATGTCAATTTAACAGAGGTTTATTACGGGCTTGCCCTGCAAATGTTAACTTACCTTGATATTGTCATGACCCACTCCAATGAATTGGTTGAAATGAAGGCATCCCCTGCTGGAGTCCTTTATTTCCATGTGCATAATCCGTTTATCCATACGACGAAAATGCTGTCCATCGAGGAAATAGAAAAGGAAATGATGAAGAAGTTTAAAATGAATGGCTTAATGCTCGGCGACCAAAATGTCATCCGGTTGATGGACCAGTCCCTTGAATCAGGCGATTCGCAAATTATCGCGGCGGGCATTAAAAAAGACGGTCAATTGACAAAAAAATCAAAGGTTGCAAGTTTAACAGAATTTGACGATCTTAAGACCTATGTCCGTCATCTATATCAAAATACCGGGGATGCCATTATGGATGGCCAGATTGAAATTGCTCCGTATAAATTGAAGGATAAAACTCCATGTACATTTTGTGCTTATAAATCAGTATGCCAGTTTGATGAATCTATGGAAAATAATCACTATCGGATTCTCACACCCCATTCGAAAGAAGAAGTGTTTGAATTAATGAGAAAGGAGGCCGGGGACAATGAGTAAGTTCGTCATACCGAAAAAACCGGAGGGCGTGACCTGGACAGACGACCAATGGAAAGCGATCGTTGCTGGAAATAAAGATATTTTAGTTGCTGCCGCTGCCGGTTCAGGGAAAACCGCCGTCCTTGTGGAAAGAATCATTCAAAAAATTCTTTCTGTGGAAAATCCCATTAATGTCGATGAATTATTGGTGGTAACCTTTACGAACGCATCAGCAGCGGAAATGCGGCACCGGATAGGCGAAGCGCTGGAAAAAGCAATCAATCAAGATCCCGGTTCCCGTCATTTACGAAAACAGCTCAGCTTATTGAATAAAGCCTCTATTTCCACACTCCACTCTTTTTGTATGGAGGTCATTCGCAAGTATTACTACTTAATTGATGTCGATCCTGGGTTTCGGATTGCGGATGAAACGGAGGCGCAATTAATCAGGGATGAGGTAATGGACGAGCTGTTTGAAGTGGAATACGGCAAAAAAGATAATGAAGCATTTTTTAATTTGGTCGAATCATTCACAAATGATCGCAGCGACGCTGCCCTTATGGATATTGTCCGCTCTATTTATGATTTTGCCCGTTCCAGCCCATTGCCTGATCAATATTTGCACTCCATCGTCAACATGTACGATGTGGAGAATTTTTCAACAATAGAAGAGCTTCCATTTATTGAAGCACTCCTGTTTGATATGGAACTGCAATTAGAAGCAGCGAAGGAAATGATAAAGCGCGGATTAGAGATTACCAAGCTGCCGGAAGGGCCGGCCCCGCGTGCCGAAAATTTTGTAGATGATTTGCATGTAATTGATACATTGATTGCCGCAAAGCAGGATTCATGGGCAACCCTGTATCAAGCAATGATGATGGCTACATTGCAACTCTTGGCTACAAA
>CAYNUT010000023.1:23441-37396 GCA_964400595.1 uncultured Neobacillus sp.
TGGGCAACCCTGTATCAAGCGATGGAATCCTGGTCTTTTTCAAGGGCTAAAACCTTAAAAAAGGATGAGTTTGATAAAGAATTAATAGAAAAAGCACAAAAACTCCGCGAAAAAGCAAAGAAAAAAATTCAGGATTTAAAGGAAGAATTGTTTTCCCGCAAGCCTGAAAGCTTTTTACGTGATATGGCAGAGATGCGCCCATTAATTGAAACGCTTGTCTATCTCGTAAAAGAATTTTCCAATCGGTTTGAAATCGTGAAAAGAGAAAAAGGATTGGTCGATTATGCTGATTTAGAGCATTACTGCCTGGGAATTTTGACAGGAGAAATCTCTGAAGAAGGAATATTTATCCCCTCAGAGGCAGCGCTCGCTTATCGCAGACATTTCAAAGAGGTTTATTGCGATGAGTACCAGGACACGAATATGGTCCAGGAAACCATTCTAAAGCTTGTGACCAAAGACGATGAGATCAATGGCAACTTGTTCATGGTCGGTGACGTCAAGCAATCCATTTATCGCTTCCGGCTTGCTGAGCCGAATTTGTTTTTAGGAAAATATAATCGCTTTAGGCTTGACGGGGAATCGTCCGGATTAAGAATTGACCTGGCCCGGAATTTCCGCAGCCGCAAGGAAGTGCTGGATGGAACGAATTACTTGTTTAAACAAATTATGGGAGTTAGAGTCGGGGAGATAGAATACAATGAGGCTGCAGAATTGCGAAATGGTGCACCTTATCCAGAGGATAGGCCGTTTCCGGCGGAATTAATCCTAATTGATCAGAAAACACAAAATTCGGAAGCTGCCTTAAATGATGAGTCTGAAATCGAATCTCAAGAAGCGGAATTTGACAAGGCTGACCTTGAGCAATCACAGCTTGAAGCCAGGATCATTGCAGCGAAAATTAAAGAAATGGCGGCGAATGGAGAACCAGTATATAATCCGAAAACAAAATCTTACCGACCGATTATGTATCGCGATGTCGTAATCCTTCTTCGTTCGATGACATGGGCACCGCAGATGATTGAGGAATTGAAGCAGCAGGGAATCCCGGTATACGCGAATTTATCTACAGGCTATTTTGAAGCAACGGAAGTAGCCATCATGATGGCACTCTTACGTGTAATCGATAATCCATACCAGGATATTCCGCTTGCATCTGTATTACGTTCGCCAATTGTTGGGGTGAATGAGGAGGTGCTTGCAAAAATTCGCATCTATCAGAAAAACGGTTCATTTTGGGAGGCGGTTTCCGCTTTTTCCCGAAATAAAGCTGCTGAAGCGGAGGAGGTCATTTATGAAAAGGTCCGCCGGTTTACAGACCAGTTAAAAGTCTGGCGCGAGATGGCCAGACAAGGCTCCCTTTCTGGATTAATCTGGCAGCTGTACCGTGATACCCAGTTTTATGATTTTGCCGGAGGCCTGCCGGGCGGCAAGCAGCGCCAAGCAAACCTAAGAGCCCTTTATGACCGGGCCCGCAGCTATGAGCAAACCTCTTTCCGCGGGTTATTCCGTTTTTTACGATTCGTTGAGCGTATGATGGAAAGAGGGGATGACCTAGGGGCTGCAAGAGCTCTTGGGGAGCAGGAGGATGTCGTAAGGATTATGACCATCCATAGCAGCAAGGGACTTGAATTTCCTGTTGTCTTCATGGCGGGGATGGCGCGCAGCTTCAATTTGAGTGATATTCGGACTTCTTATATGCTCGATAAAGAGTTTGGCTTTGCTGCCAAATATGTCAATCCGGAAAAACGCATTTCCTATCCTTCATTACCTCAAATGGCTTTTAAGCGAAAGAAGAAAATGGAATTGCTTGCTGAAGAAATGCGGGTGTTATATGTGGGATTGACGAGGGCAAAAGAGAAGCTTTATTTAACAGCGACATTAAAGGATACAGTGAAAACGACCGGACAGTGGAGTGATTGTTTGGGTCATAAGGAGTGGCTGCTCCCTGATTATATACGGGCTTCAGCTATGAGTTATATCGACTGGATTGGTCCGGCGCTTATCCGCCATCAGGACTGCAGGCAACTAGTAGGTACAGGAGAAAGCAATAAGCCTATTCCGATAGAGATTGCCGCCCATCCATCCTCCTGGGAAATATCTCTGGTAAATGCGGAAGAAATCAAATCGCTAGAATTGGAGCTGGAGAGGGCAGATGATCACATGCTGGATTGGGTCCAAAAAGGAAAAACTATCCCTGAAACATCTATTTTTGCTGATGAGATTGCTTCCAGGCTCTCATGGGAGTATTCATATCCAAATGCTGCATCCCACCGTTCCAAGCAATCCGTTTCTGAAATAAAGCGGCAGAGGGAAATAGCTGATGAGCAAAGCGGCACCGATTTGGTAAGAAGGTTTAAGAAGGCGAATTTAAAACGACCGAAGTTTATGCAGGAAAAATCATTAAGCCCTGCTGAACGGGGAACAGCCATGCATTTGGTCATGCAGCACGTGGACATTACCAAACCTGTTAATGAAGAAGTGCTAAACGAACAAATTTGCTGGATGGTTCATAATGAACTATTAACTGATGAACAGGCAAAAGTGATTGAATCTGGCCTGATTGTTCAATTTTTTAATACGGCGCTTGGGCAAAGATATTTTGCAGCAAAGGCCGTCCATAGGGAAATTCCGTTTACGCTCTCATTGCCTGCCCAAGAGGTCTATGCTGATTGGAAGAATGAGGAAGAGTTTGTTTTTGTTCAAGGGATCATTGACTGTATTCTTGAAGATGAAAACGGCCTTACGCTCATTGACTATAAATCGGATGGAATAACTGACCGATTTAAAGACGGGTTTGAGCAGGCAAGGCCAATCCTTGAGGAAAGATACAGACTTCAGATTAACTTGTATGCAAAAGCAATTGAAAAGATATGGCAAAGGAAGGTCAATGAAAGATTTTTATTTTTCTTTGATGGCGCTCACCTGCTAAAACTTGATAATAAAAAATGACATAAACCATTCGCTGGTTTATGTCGTTTTTAATTATTCCCTGCAATGGGCTGGTCGATTAAATTAGTGTCGATGACAGTGGTTCCGTTTAAGCCATTATTCGTCACAATAAAGCCGCCGGTGTTAAAACCTCCAGAGCCCCCGGAGGTTTTCGAGCCAGCCTTTGGCGAAATGTAAAGTGCATCCCCAAAGTGCACAATTCCGCCAGATACATTGAGAATTTGAACTGGTCCAATAATAGCCGGCATAACAAACATCCTTTTCAAATAAGCTAAGTGGCAGTTATGTCCTGTTCATGTCCATACGGGAGTTCATGTCTTATATGCATAACCCTGGACTCCATGGAAATATTTTTACTGTTACCCACATGTATTACCGATGAATTTGATAATCCAATAATATCTATTTTATTAACTTTTATTAATGGATTGGAGTGGTGTGAGCAAAAGTTAAGGTTTTCATAAATTGGCGGCAAAGGGATATTCCTTGAAAAGATATTATAGGAAGGAAAATTGCCCTCGTTGCCATAGAAAATTTCAGCCTCCCTTTGAACGGCAAGGGCCCGGGAAAATCCATTAACGATACAAGAATCTCCCAACTGTAAAATCGAAGAAAACGCAATAACCATGACATCTATTCTGTCTACATTAGAAACGCGCTGCAGCATATCCAGGGGTCACATCCGGCTCCAATGGTACAAAGGGTCCAATGATTAAAGATTCTGCGGGAGTGTCAAAAGCTGAAGCCAGCTGGATGGTTTCCGTATCCCCCACCAGAACTAAGGAAGAACTGGCGACCCCGATAATTCTTATGTTACCGACACATAGATTGCGGTTATACACTTCAAAAATCATTCATTCCTCATTCCCTTCACATCTTCCGGTAAATTATTTAGAAAAACATACACTCCGTTTTGAATTTCTTGTTTTAATAATTCAATAATCTGTTCGTCAATATGATCATTTTCCATTGACCGGCCGTCAGCTTGAAGGGCTTTAAAGTGATCGTCAATTCTCTTAGGCAGTTGTTTAATAATATCATCTTTAATGAAGTTTACATACGATTCGTTTGGATGGATAGCTAGATTCTTTTGAGTCTCTTCAATGATTTTTGGTAAATCCAGTTCTAAATATTGATGAATGGCATCTTCAATTTTCATCGATCTTTGCATTTGCGCCTTGGGGGAAAATGGTGTGTTTAAAGATTGATTTTGTACGGAAAAGTCTTCAATGGCTGACAGGTCATTGGGATTTAAACCAATGTTAAGCGTTCCATCGAGTGTCTCAACCTTCAATTGGTCAAATTTATATTCAATTCTATCGACATGAATGGTCTTCTTTTCATTTAACTGTTTTATTTCTTCCCGCATTTTTTGGATGGTCTGTTCTAAAGAAGCGATTTTCGTTTCTTGGGCTTGAATACACCGTTGAAACCACTCTAGGTATTGGTAAAAGTCCTGATACATTTTCAGGTCACCTCACAAGTTGATCCGCCTTACAAAGTCCATGTCTCAATATATGCGCTGACCATCCGGTTTTAGCTTGTTTAATGGTATCAAGATTCTCTTTTTTCAATTTCATTTATTTTCTTTCTGCCTTACCGGCGCTTGGAGCGGAACCGCGGGTGCGAATTCTGTTGCACCTGGCGGCAGCTGAGTTGGAAATTCTCCTGGCTTGATGGCTGCTGGCGCTGGTTTTATGAACCCTCCCGTATTAGACAAATAAGCGGCCGGTTTAATGATTCCAGCGCTGCCAATTTGCAGGACGGAGGAATTGGTTATGCCTCCGATTTTTAAGAAATTAATGTGAATGGACTGCTGAATATAAAAATTCATGGAAACCACCCACCCATCCTACATATTAAAGGCATTTGCCTGATCAATCGTATCCGGGTCATAGGTATTTGTTGTGCTTAATTGATTGTAAACGTCCAACGTTTCACCGGTATTGAAGGAACCGGCGCCGGAGAAGGTTTTGGCAGCCGAAAAAGGCATGATTTTATAGACATCCCCAATGTGAAAAACAGAGCTGTTCCCCAGTGTTAAGACCTGTGCAACTCCAACAATCGCTGGCATAAACAACATCCTTTTTTAGTTTCTTTCTTATCATATGCATAGGCATTTATAATGTGATTCATTCGCCCAATTATTTATTTTCAGGGCGAAACCGAAGGAGAAATATTAATAAGTTTAAAACTATATTGAGATTCTTTTCTTCGTATTATTTTACCGCCTATGGTATGATAGTTTCGAATAAAGACATGAGGAGGATTTTAAATGATACATGGTCACGTTACCGCATGGGCTTTAGCCTTGATTTTATTTATCATAGCGATTTTCTTACATAAAGGTGGAAAGGCAAAAGGCTTTAAAGTGCTGCAAATGATTTTAAGGGTGTTATATCTTGTTATTATTGGAACTGGGATTGGCCTGCTATTTACATTTAAAAACATACCAGATCAATATATTATGTTGTATATTTTAAAAGTCGTTACAGGATTATGGATTATCGGGTTATTCGACATGATTCTTGGACGAGTTGCGAATAATCGAAGAACATCCGTTTTTTGGATTCAATTCGTAGTGGCCTGGCTGCTTGTTTTATATTTAGGCTTCGATCAATTGCCAATGTCCATCATGAATCCGTAATGAAAACCGAGAGCTGCCCTGGTAATTTTCAAGGCTGCTTTTTTTATATGTGACAATATGAGCGTTCAATCTTAATATTTAATTAATAAAGAGGAGAGGATCGCTTTGCAAGTAAAAGTATTTGCGAATCTCCGTGAAATTTGCGGCGGAGTAACAGTTGAGGTTCTTCCTGATGGGGATAGGGTCATTGATGTTCTCGATAAAATGGTTGAAATGTTTCCAGCTTTACAAGGGGAAATTTTTTCGGCAGATAAAGAGCAGCTGCTGCCATTTGTTCATGTATATGTAAACGGACGAAATATCATTCACCTTGATGATCTTCAGACGAAAGTTGATGATAAGGACCAATTTGCCATATTCCCGCCGGTCGCAGGGGGATAAAGCATGGCTGTGAAGGATTTAGAGTTTCGCGGCATTGCTGTGAAGCAACTTGGCATGTATTTTGAGGAACTTGGTGCAAAACAACTATCGGATTCGTTTCCATACATTTATGCAGCAGAGGGCTGGAGCGGGCAAATTTTAAATGAAGAAGAGCTCTCCTTTACGAAAACCTTTAGAGTGAATGCAGTGAAGGTTCGTTTCCAGGCAGGAAATGATGAAGATCTTAAAGACTTAATCCAAAAGTATCGCTATAAAACCACCAGAATTGGCGGATAAAAAGGCTTCTGCAGTTGCTTGCAGAAGCCTTTAATAATTGAAAAATTTCCTTTTGAACTTAGAGAATGGTTCAGCTGCACCGACCAGCGAGTAGTGTACTTCGCAAAGCTTCCGCTTCCGCTTTTCAGTTTATATAGTCTGTTTTACTTCAGGGTCAATAATGCCTAACTCGCGAAGTTTTGCTTCAGGCACGACACCGTTTTCCCAGCCGCGGACTTGATAGTATTCATCAAGCATGATATCCATCCGGCTGACAACTCCGGCACTGTTGCCGGAAGCCGGTTCTTCGGTGAAGCGTTTTGGAAGGAAATCATCCTCACGTCTGTTAAAGCCTGCCAGGTTATTATAGTAACGCTCAAGGTTATAAATTCTTTCCCCTGCCTTCATAACATCCTCTGCAGTCATTGGAATGCCAGTCATCGTGCTATATTGTTCCGCATAATGTTCAGCGTTTTCCGAGAAGGAAGAGAACTTACAAATATTCATAGAATCAGAGAAGGCGAGCATATCTTGGAAGATTTTTAATAATTCCCCTTTACCTTCTGGTTTTAAGCGGTCAGTTGGTTCTGGTATACCGGCAATCTCACTCGCAACGGTATAGCCGCGCAGGTGGCAGGCACCGCGGTTACTTGTGGCATAGCCGAGCCCAATGCCTTGAATGCCTCTTGGGTCATAGGCAGGAATGGATTGGCCTTTTACAGACATGGACAATTCAGGTGCGCCCCATTCAGCTGCAGCACGGGCAGGACCTTCAGCCAGTATGCCGCCTAATCCTTCACGGAAGGCAATTTTCTTGGTTAATTCAATCATCGCATCTGCATCGCCCCAGTTGAGCTTTTCAGAAATAATCCCTTTTTCATAGGCTTCCATCGTAACCGAGAAGCAATGTCCAAGCTCGATTGTATCAAGCCCGTATTCATTACAGCGATCAATTAAATAGGAAATCGCTTCAGCATTGCTTAAGAGGCAGTTAGCCCCGATAGACCAGGCAGATTCAAATTCTATGCTTTCTACTCTTGTCTTATATTTGCCTTCTTTTACTTCAACTTCAATCTTACATCCGACAGGGCAGGCATGGCATGTGTTATTGCTGACCCGTAAATGCTGATTTACATACTCGCCGCTGTGCTTTTCAGCCTCATCCCAGTGGGTGAATTGCGAGTTTTTCGTCGGAAGTGCGCCAACTTCATTAATCAGGTTGGTTAACACGTTTGTGCCGTAAACTGATAATCCGCCTTTGTTTGGAGCGGTTAGTCCTCCTTCAAGAATGGCTTTAACAGCTTTTTTGTTGGCTTCTTTATATTCACTGTCTAATTTCGGCTGCGGCATATTGCCTTTTTGCGCTGCTTTGATGACAATTGCTTTTAATTTTTTATAGCCTGCTACAGCAGCAGTACCGCCCCGGCCAGCGGCACGGTCATGCTCATTAATGAAGGATGCAAAAAGGACGGTATTTTCCCCAGCCTGACCGATCGTCATGACACTAAGGTCTTCTTCACCATATTTTTCTTTCATTGCTTTAATAAAGGCTCTTGTACTTGTTCCCCAAAGTTCTGAAGCATCCCTTAGTTCCGCTTTGCCATCTTCGATATAAAGGTAGACAGGTTTGTCACTTTTTCCTTTGAAAATAAGATTATCGACGCCTGCCCATTTTAAGCGCGCTGCTGTCCATCCGCCCATATGGGAATCAGTAACGGTTCCTGTTAAAGGTGATTTCGTGACAACACATAGCCGCCCGCTCATGGATGAGCGTGAACCAGTGACAGGACCGGTCATGAAGCATAAAATGTTTTCAGGAGATAATGGCTCTACCTCAGGACCATTATCTAAAACATACTTAACCCCTAGACCGCGGCCGCCGATATACTTTTTCACTTCTTCCTCGTTAACGGGTCTGTAATCAACAGTGCCGTTTGTTAAATCAACAACCACTTCCTTGTTTTTTAAACCGCCTAAATTCAATGTGTTCCCCTCTTTTCTTTTTTAAATAACTGATAACCCTATAAAAGATTGTTAAAAAAATCCATAACACCAATTTTAATTATACTATTTTTTGAATTTTATTAAAATTAAATTTTTCATATAAAGATAGGATATTTAATTTGGTAAGATAGAATTATATAAATCTCCCAGTTTTCTTTGGAATTAAGCTTAACAAGAAATGAGGAATTTCATGAGTGATCTGGAACGGTATTCAAGGCAAATCCTTTTTCAGGAGGTTGGTGAGAAAGGGCAGAGGAGACTGCTTCAAAGCCGGGTGGCTGTTGTTGGTGTCGGTGCATTAGGTACGGTTATTGCCAATCATCTTGTTCGGTCTGGTATTGGAACAATTAGATTAATAGATAGAGATTTAGTGGAGCTGTCCAATTTACAGCGGCAAATGCTTTTTGATGAAGAGGATGCAAGGCAGAATCTGCCCAAGGCCATCGCCGCCGGGAAAAAGTTAAAAGCAATCAATCCTACAGTGGCAGTTGACGCGGTAACTGCCGATTTAAACCTTGATAATGCAGAGGATTTACTTCTAGGTTTTGATTGTATTGTTGATGGCACAGATAATTTTATGACCCGCTTTTTGATCAATGATGTAGCGGTTAAACATGGGATTCCATGGGTTCATGGTGCCGCTGTAAGCTCAAGGGGGATGTTCGCGGCAATTAAGCCGGGAAAAACACCGTGCTATCGCTGCTTGTTTCCCCATGTACCGACTGGAACAGGTGAAACCTGCGATACAGTCGGCGTTCTTTCACCAATCACAAGCATTATCGGCTCATTTCAAGCGATTGAAACCATTAAAATACTGGTGGGAGCAGAAACCAGCCCCAATCTCGAACAAGTGGATATTTGGTACAATTCTTTTATGCAGATGGATATTACGGATGGGAGAAATCCAAACTGTCCTGCCTGCGGCAAAAGAGAGTTTGAATTCTTAGACCGCTTATCCAATCAGCAAATTGCCTATACGACCCTTTGCGGGCGAAATACTGTGCAAATTTTTTTCCGCCAAAAACAGGAACTTAATTTGCAGAAATTAGCGGAAAGTTTAAAGAAAAGGGGCAAAGTGGCAGCCAATGACTTCCTGCTTCGGTTTTCTCCGGAAGCAGAACTATCGATTGTTGTGTTTAAGGATGGGCGCGTCTTAGTCCATGGAACAAATGACATAGTTAAAGCCAAACAAATCTATGCGAAATATATAGGAACCTAAAAAAGTGTCAGGCACCATGTGAAATTTTCACATGGTGCCTGACACCTTTTATATTTATGAGATCATTTTTTCAATGATGAGCCGTTTGCCGGTATTAATGGTGAATTCGAAGCGGTCATTGATTTTCTCGTAATAGCAGAAATGGTGCTGGACATTGCAGATTAGTTCCTGATTGTCAAAGACCATAAAGTTTACACCATCTTTTCGATATTCATCCGATAGGAAAGATAAGTGGTTATAACAATAGATGCAATCGTAAATAGAAAAGTTTAATGAATTCAAGGTGGTGACAAACTGGAAAAATGCATCATCATTAATGCCATCCAACAGCCGTTCAAGGGAATATATTAAATGTTTCCTAATTCTTACTAAATCGTGATCCCGCAGCATTGTCACTTCGTTGCCGATGTGAATTTTCCCTGATTCGAACAATATTCCTTTTTTCCAGCGATTCATCCGAAAGATTTCGATTTCCTGCTGCAGGTACTCCTCTAACATTGCCGCTTCTTCTGTTTCCACATCAAAAAAGATCCACTGATCATTTATTTGTTCAACGGTTCCTTCAGTATAGGCCCTATTTTGAATATCGTATAGATGGATTCGTTGTTGTCGATTCATCGTTAACCTCCATGGCAAATGCTTACATTTTCCTTTTTAGACATCTTCAAGAAATTTTATAACATAGGAATTTTTTTACATGTTTTTCAATATGAAATAGGGGGTTCATAATATCCCCGGATAGGACAATTAACCAATTAATCTGGGCTGAATACAATAATCAACAGGTATGATGAGAGCATTAAATTGTTAAAGCAGGGAGGAGAAAAAGCATGTGCGGGATATCAGGATGGATTGATTTTCAAAAAGGAATGAAAAATGAAACTGCCATACTTGCCAGGATGACCAAAACACTGGCAAAAAGAGGTCCTGATGAAACGAATATATGGACAAATACACATGCAGGATTTGGACATAAGAGGCTGATTGTTGTCGACCCTGCCGGGGGAAGACAGCCCATGTCCAAACAGAAAGAAGGATTTGAATACACAATTTGCTATAACGGTGAATTGTATAACACAGAAGATCTCCGCAAAATTCTCCTTACTAAAGGATATTCCTTTAGGGGTCATTCTGATACAGAAGTCCTGTTATCTGCCTATATAGAATGGGCGGAGGAATGTGTCAATTATCTAAATGGAATCTATGCGTTTGCCATTTGGGACAGTAAACGGGATCAAGTCTTTATTGGACGGGACCGTCTAGGAGTTAAACCGCTTTTTTATGCCGAACACAAAAATGGGCTGCTATTTGCTTCGGAACTCAAGGCAATACTGGCTCATCCTGAAATCAAAACAGAGATTGACAATGAAGGGCTTGCACAGGTTTTTGGAGCCGGGCCGTCAAGGACCCCGGGGTCTGGTGTGTTCAAGGGGATTAAAGAGCTAAGACCCGCTCATGCACTGATCTTTTCAAAAAATGGTCTCAAGATTTGGCGCTATTGGAATGTGAAAAGCGCGGAACATAAGGAGAGCGCTGAAGAGACAGCCGAACACGTCCGCTTTTTAGTTTCTGATGCTGTAACAAGACAACTTGTATCCGATGTACCGTTGTGTACCTTTTTATCTGGAGGGCTAGATTCAAGTATCATTACAGCAATTGCTGCAAAGGGCTTTGCTGAGCAAAATAAAGGACAGCTTCACACCTATTCAATTGATTATGAAGGCAATGACCGTTATTTTGCGGCAAATGAGTTTCAGCCTGATGCTGATGAAAAATGGATACAGCTTGTCACCCAGCAGTTTGCCACTAATCATCATAATAAAAGAATTTCACAGGAGCAGCTAGTCCACGATTTAATTGAAGCCGTTCATGTCAGGGATTTACCGGGGATGGCAGATATTGATTCTTCGCTCCTTTGGTTTTGCAAGGAAATCAAACAGGATTTTGTTGTCAGCCTTTCCGGGGAATGTGCCGATGAAATTTTCGGCGGCTATCCATGGTTTCACCGCCAGCAGGATTTGGAACGTCCGGGTTTTCCATGGATGCGTTCTGTCACAGAGAGGCAAAACCTGTTGAGGCCTCACTGGCAGAATCGATTAAAATTGAACGAATATTGTCTTGAGCAGTATCGCCTGGCGATTGCTGAAACACCAAAGCTGGACGGCGAAAGTTTGGACGAAGCAAAACGCAGAGAATTATTTTATATCAATATGATTTGGTTCATGACAACCTTGCTTGACCGGAAGGACCGCATGAGTATGGGGGCAAGTCTCGAGGTCAGGGTTCCGTTTGCCGACCACCGCCTTGTTGAATATGTCTGGAATATCCCGTGGAATATCAAGATGTATCGCGGCCGGGAAAAAGGAATCCTCAGAAAGGCATTTGAAGGAATTCTGCCTGAAGAAGTTCTATACCGGAAAAAGAGTCCTTATCCGAAAACACATAATCCGGAGTACAATGCCCGTATCCAGACATGGATGTCGAGTATTTTACAAGAACCCTCATCGGCGTTGCATGAATTCTTTCCAAAAGAACAGCTGGAAAGCCTTGTGGAATCGGGAGGAAATTCTTTTAAGGAGCCTTGGTTTGGACAGTTGATGACGGGACCGCAATTATTGGCATACCTTGTGCAGCTTCACACATGGTTTAAGGCTTACAATATCAATATTGTCAGTTAATTTTTCTTGAGAAATAAATCGCTTAAATTTGGAATAGAAAAGGGTTTGAATTAAAATGAAAGTTAGGAAGAGGTTTTCCTCTTCCTTTTTTTCGAGGAGGATTTTGGAAATGAAAAGAATAGTGTTTCTATTAATTTCAGTTTTTCTTTTTTCATCGGTTTCTGTCCAGGCAAAAGTTGAAAAAAAGGATCGATTGTGGCAGGATGAATCAATCTATTCCATCATGATTGACCGCTTCAGTGACGGCGATACAAAAAATGATTTGGACGTAAATGCAAAAGATCCACTAGCTTATAACGGTGGTGATTTTCAAGGAATCATCAATCAGCTTGATTACATAAAAGGAATGGGCTATACTGCCATCCGCCTGACCCCGATCTTTGACAATGCAAGGAAGGGCTACCATGGTTATTGGGTCAATGATTTCTATAAAGTGGACGAGCATTTTGGGTCAATGAAGACCTTTCAAAAGCTGGTGAAGGAAGCACATAAGCGGAAGATGAGGGTGCTTGTTGACTTTGTCACTAATAATACAGCGAAAAACCACCCGTGGGTGAGTGACCCAGGCAAGCAGGAATGGTTTCACAGCAAACGGGATATCACTGATTGGAACAATCAACAGGAAGTAGAGAGCGGCTGGGTCCATGGCTTTCCCGACCTCAACCAGGAGAATCCTGAAGTGGGGGATTATTTAATCAATGCCGCCAAATGGTGGATTATGCAAACGGACATTGACGGGTATAGTCTGCCGGAGGTAAATCATGTGCCAGTGAGCTTTTGGCGTGATTTTTCAGAGGCAGTAAAGAGGGAGAAGAAGGACTTTTTCTTATTAGGTGTTATGTCCGAGAATCGTTCAATAGATGTGGAAGAATATCAAAGGGCAGGGATAGACAGCGTTTGGGATTATACATACAGTGCGGATTTACGGGAGGTCTTTGCCAATACAGACCGCTCATTTGCCCCCATTTTTGCCAAAAATAATAAACAATCGCCTATAAAAGCCCCTTTTCTTGATAATGAATTTACTGTGAGGTTTACGAAGGATATCGTGGATGAGAGGCAGTTCCCCGGAGCCCGCTGGAAAACGGCGTTAACGTATCTTTACACTACACCGGGGATTCCCGTTGTCTATTATGGAACAGAGATTGCCCTAACTGGCGGGGATATTCCTGATAATCGCAGGCAGATGAACTTCAGGACGGAAAAAGAACTGATTGATTATATAACCAAACTCGGCAAATTACGAAATCAGCTTCCTTCTCTAACAAGAGGAACGCTCGAAGTGCTATATGACCAAAAGGGAATGGCTGTATATAAACGTGTTTATAAAGGGGAAACCTCGATAATTGCGATAAATAATACAAGAAAAACGCAAAAAGTGACACTAACCTCCGATCAGGTTGAAGGCGGAAAAGAACTACGCGGGCTGTTAGGAGGCGACCTAGTCCGCAGCCAACATAACAAGTATGTTTTAATCCAGGATCGTGATAATTCAGAAATATATGTTCTGACAGAAAAAAGCGGCCTCAACCTTCCGCTAATCGGCTCATTATTAGCGGTTGCTCTCTTGGTTTTGGTCTTTCTGGTTATGATTATAAAAAGAAGTAAAACGAATAAGGTGGAATAAAATGAGGGGTCCCAAAAGTATTGCTTTTAGGGGCCCCTCCTTTTTGTGCATGTTTCAGTTAAATTTGTCTGTTGATTTGCGCTCCAGGCATTTCGCTTTCCGCGGGCGGTCCGGGGTGCCTCCTCGGCGCTAATGCCCCTGCGGGGTCTCCCCTGCCCCTTACTCCCGCAGGAGTCTCGCGCCTTCAGCTCC
>CAYNUT010000024.1:0-9733 GCA_964400595.1 uncultured Neobacillus sp.
CCAATTATTTTTGTCCTTGATCCATCCAGTTTTCATGACCCCACTGGCATTAAGAAAGTACCAATTATTTTTGTCCTTGATCCATCCAGTTTTCATGACCCCACTGGCATTAAGAAAGTACCAATTATTTTTGTCCTTGATCCATCCAGTTTTCATGACCCCACTGGCATTAAGATAATACCAATTATTTTTGTCTTTGACCCAACCGGCCTGCTTTACTCCTTTTTTATAAAAAAACCATTGGCTGCCAGTTTTTACCCATCCGTCTTTGGCAGTCTCCCCCTTAATATCTGCAATAAAGCTTGTCCATCGCGGCAGCAAATTTCTTGGGCAGTTCTTACCAGTCCAATGCTTATGAGGTACAATGTGTTCACTCGATATGTTAAATCGAATCATCAAATATTGGACGACTTCGACAGTATTTGACACCGTTTTTTCATAATCACCACCAGCATTTACACACATTTCAATATGAATGGAAGTCCGATTGCCCGGCCCATTTCTGCCATCTCCGGCAGCCCAGGCTACTTCATCGAATGGAATCGATTGAATGATCTCATGGTCATCTACCTGTAAATGCCAGGATGCTGTACGGCTATTCCCACGTTCCTGCAGGCGTGCATGTGCCTTCGCATCCGCACCTGCGCTTGTATTATCCGTTTCATGAATGGTAATGAATTTTGGAACCATTTTGATCCCGGGACGGGTTTTTGTATTTGAAATAGGAATTAGTCGTTGAATAATAATCATGGCTTTTCCACTCCTTTATTAATTATTTATGCAAAAAGGTGTCGCTTGGTCAGGTCTTAGGCTTAAAATGGTTCTTTTTACATATATTATTTTTGGAAAAAGATGCGAGCCGGCACAAAGCGGGAAAACCCTGATTCATATTGAAATAGCAGAGAAAGTTTTTATTAGTGAGGCTATGGAGGGTTCTTTCTGCCGCTTTCCCATTGTTCGCTAATTTGTTAACATGGAAATGGATTTCACAAACGGGTGAGGATTTGGTCTCACTTTGAAGATTTGCAGATATATATATGTTGAAAGAGTGGTAATAATGAAGTTGCAGAAAATTCATCATGTTGCGATAATTGGTTCTGATTACAAAAAGTCAAAGGATTTTTATGTCCGTATACTTGGGCTGACCCCAATTAACGAAGTCTACCGCGAGGATAGAGACTCCTATAAGCTTGATCTCGAGGTAAATAGCCAGTACCAAATCGAGTTATTTTCATTCCCAAATCCGCCAACACGCCCGAGTTATCCGGAGGCGGCAGGCTTAAGGCATCTCGCGTTCGAAGTAGAAGACATTGAAGAAGCAGTCCGGTATTTAATTACCCAACAAGTAGAAGCCGAGGCAATCCGTGTCGACCCCATAACTAACAAAAAGTTCACCTTCTTCTTCGACCCGGATGGACTGCCGATTGAGCTTTATGAAGGATAGATAGATTGTTGCTGCCAGGCATCATCCAAATAGCAGCATGTCCAATGAAGAATCCTGCTTATTTGGTCTGGCGGTTATTTTTTACTCTTAAACTATTAATATTTCTTTTTCTATTGGGAACAGCTTTTTCATCCAAATTAAATCTACTAATATCGCATCTGCCATAATCAACTGAATTTCTAGAAAAATGAAAATTCTATAATAGTTGATAAAAATTTTTAAGGAAATCTTCGGAAATATGTAGTAAAATGTCAATAAAGATATTATTTATATATATTATCCAGGGGGGCTTAGAATTGAGTAATTGTTATATTCATAATGATGTTGAATCAGTCGGCACCTGTGTAGGATGCGGTAAATTTATTTGCCATAATTGCAACACAGAGCTAAAGGGTAAAAACTATTGTAAAAATTGCGTCAGCGAATTATTTGACGAAAACAAACGAAAGATGGAAAAACTTGAAGATGGCAAAAATAATCAGCCAATGGTCTTCATGAATGCTGGCGGCGGAGGCGGTGCAGCTAGTTCTTCCAGCTCTTCCAGTGCGGCTGCAGGTGGTGGATATGGTTATGCACCACGGTATACAAAAAGTAAAACTACCGCTGGAATTCTAGCTATCTTGCTTGGCGGCTTTGGGGCACACAAGTTTTATCTTGGCAAGGCCGGCAAGGGGATTCTTTACTTAATTTTCTGCTGGACATATATTCCTTCACTTATTAGTCTTGTGGAAGGAATTCTTTATCTTGTTGCAAATCCTGAAGATTTTGCAAGAAAGCATGACCCTGGTTATCGGCCATAATAACAATTATTATAGAAATATCCACACTATTAATAGAGAAGAGCTAGAACCAAAAATTGAGTTCCAGCTCTTCTTTTTTATTTTGATGATGTCCGCGTGGAGTGGACAAAATAGGGTGAAATGTCCACGAGCAGTGCCTGACACCACAAAAACACAACACCACCATAAAATACGTCTCAAGCCCTAGAAATGTTTACATTCGTGGTCTATGGAAGGCAGGATTTTTTTGGTGTATTGTGGAAGTAATGAATGAAGGTGATTTTTTTCGTTAACATTGCTATTGTGTACATTTTTAACAAATGGTGAAACATTCATCTAGTTTTGTTCGTATGAATATATAGGACTATTATGTCAGGAGTCGATTAATATGAATCCAATTCTATCGCTAATCATACGGTCTTTTGTTGCTGTTCCCGTAACTGGATTAACGTGGCTGTTTAGCTTTTTTGCATTCAATCAAAACTTTTTGCCTTCTGTAGGCTATGCTATATTAGCGGGAATTGTCACCCATTTGGTTCTGGGTCTGTTTATGAATGCAAGCTTTTTAAGGAAACATCAGCTCTCAAGGAAGGAATACCGATATATTAGGAAAAATTTGTCCGAAGCCAAGCGGAAAATTAATCGTTTAAATAAAAATCTTTTTACTATCCGGGACCTGCCGTCAGTGAAGCAAAGAATTGACCTCCTCAGGGTTATTAAAAAAATCCACAAAATGACCTTGAAGGAACCAAAGCGTTTTTATCAGGCAGAGCAATTCTATTTTTCCCATTTGGATTCGGTCGTCGAGCTCACTGAAAAATACAGCTTCTTATCCTCCCAGCCGAAAAAAAACATCGAGATGAACCAATCGCTCATAGAAACCCGCCAGACATTGAATGAGCTGACGAAAATTTTGGAAGAGGACCTGTATCATGTGATTTCAGACGATATCGATACATTAAACTTTGAAATTGATGTGGCGAAACATACCATCAAAAAGCAAATCGATTCAAAATTACCTGAAGAAAATAGGTGGCTAAAATGAGTGAAAACAACCCAATAATGAATAAAAAAACCGGCAATATATTAGATGACATTCTAGCTAATCCCTTTGGCGACAATGTTGAGCTGGCCAAAAGTCCCGCTGATTCTCATACGGGTGAGGTCAAGCCGGTAAGGTTGATTGATGTCATCCCGGAAGAAAACCGACCGAAGGCATATCAGCTTGCCGAGCAGATTGACCCGAAGAACCATCAGGCGATGATTCTATATGGGACTCAGGCACAGGGTAAGCTGTTAACTTTCTCGCATGCCATGCTTGAACATGTACAGTCGAAGGATGTTGGCGAAATTGGGGAAATCATCAGCGATTTAATGAAGAGGCTGAATGATGTGAATCCCGACGAACTAAAGGATGGGAAGCCATCCTTATTTGCTCGTATGTTTGGAAAAATTTCTAACTCGCTGCAGGAGGTCCTTTCTAAGTACCAAAAAACAGGGGCGCAAATTGACCGCATCAGTGTCAAGCTCGACCGCAGCAAAAATGTTCTTTTATCCGATATTAAACTGCTGGAGCAGCTTTACGAAACGAACAAGGAATATTTCCATGCCCTTAATATTTATATTGCCGCAGGCGAAATCAAGCTTGAAGAAATGCAGACGAAAATTATTCCGGAGCTGAAAAAAGCTGCGGAGGCCACCAATGATCAAATGAAGTTCCAAGAAGTAAACGATATGATTCAGTTTGCCGACAGGTTGGATAAGCGTCTCCATGATTTGAAATTGAGCCGTGAAATCACGATTCAAAGCGCTCCTCAAATCCGCCTGATTCAAAACACAAACCAGGCGCTTGTAGAAAAAATTCAATCCTCCATCGTGACGGCGATTCCACTTTGGAAAAATCAAGTGGCCATTGCCTTGACATTAATCCGCCAGCGTCACGCAGTGGAGGCTCAGAAACAGGTTTCGAAGACGACCAATGAACTGCTGTTGAAAAATGCAGAAATGCTGAAAACAAATACAATCGAAACGGCCCGCGAAAATGAGCGAGGCCTCGTAGATATCGAAACACTCAAGAAAACCCAGGAAAGCTTGATCTCGACCCTAGAGGAAACATTGCGCATCCAGGAAGAGGGCCGAAACAAACGCCGCCTCGCCGAGCAGGAGCTCGCCAATATGGAAAATGACCTGAGACTAAAATTATTAGAAATAAAAGGGAACTAATACAAAAATAGCCCCTCGCTGCCATTAAAGGAGCGGGGGCTTTCATTATTTGGTGATGATGTCAGTGATGGTGTCAGGCACCACTCGTGGACATTTTCTTCGATTTGTCCGCCTGGAGTGGACGTTAGGCTAAAACTACTTATTCACGGGGAGTATATTGTTGTACTCTTCAAGGGTAATTCTCCGGCGGGTGATTTCCTTGGCGACTTTGCTGCCGACGTAGCGCAGATGCCAGGGTTCGTATTGGTAGCCGGTGATATCTTCTTTGCCTTTAGGATAGCGGATGATAAATCCGTATTCAGCCGCATGGTCTGCAAGCCATCCTGCCTCTTTGGTGCCTCCGAAGCAATCCTCTGCAGCACACTTCCGATTTTCACCGGTCACATCGATGGCAAGCCCTGTTTCATGCTCGCTTGTTCCCGGCAGGGCACTATAGATGGATGCTTTCTCAAAACCATCAATATCAACATAATGATTAAATAAAACCGTCTGGGCAGCATGCGATCTGTAGGCGGAAACACCAAGAAGCCTTACACCATCCTCCTTAGCGCCGGCAAATAACTTTTCTATCGCGGACGCAGCTTCTACCCGCATTTTACGTTTGGATGTTTTTTGTTCAAAAATAAATGGGATATCAGGATCCATCAAATCATCCGGCTTGTAGGTTTCGGGTAGTTTATTATGTTTGTTGACAAGGACGGTAATCCTTTCCGGATGGGTAATAACCTCGATGCTTTCATTCTGCAATGGACGTTGATCTTTAGCGGCAATAGAAGACGGCTTGTTTGCTGAGACTATCGGCTGACTGGCGATTTTTCCTTTGTTATGAATGATAGGCTTTTTTTCCGAACAACCTGCTAAAAGGATTGTTGCAAAAACTAGGTATAAAAGAGTGGATCTAGATTTGTCCATAACAAACTTCCTTTTTAAAAAATTCACTTCTATATATTATCATGGACACGATTCAATTACTTAAAACCTCGAAAAATGGAGGCGACTGTTTTTCAAGAAAAAAAGATGCAAAGTTAATAATTCTAATATAATATTTCAGGACAATCTAAGGTCCTAATCCATTTATTTTTTTACAATACTTGCTAGTTGAGTCCATAGACTCTATAATTTTGTTGAACAGTTAATTATAGTTTTAATATAGACACATAAATCGTACGAAACGGCAAAATCATTGAAAAATGGTGACGCAAAACTATAGGGGCTAATGTTTAACGACTATGCTTGCCAGTTACCGAACACGACTTACTCCCTGCGATTTATGTTATCCGCAATTGAGGAGGTTTTCATGTGTTGAAAATGTTTTTAAAGGGTAAATATTATTATCATTTATTCCAGCACCGCCACAATCAGCTTCTCCAGCAAGATTGCCTTTGTGAAGAGCTGAGAATCAAGCTGAAGGTAAAAGCAAGCTACCACAATAGTAAGATTGTTGAAATCGAAGCAAGAATGTAGGCGTTTGCTTGCGATTTTTTTAAAAATGTAGGAGCCTGGGATTTCCAGGCTTTTTTCCATGAATGAAATTTCAAAGGGCTTACAGGCTTTTATCAATAAACAAGCGCGGGTGAAAATTCCCCAGCTCCTGACAATCAAGTGTGCCATGCCTTCCTAGTGGTAAAAATCATAATGATAGTGACTAGTCGGTGAACCTTTTGCGAAAAAGTGAGCATATTGTGTAAATGCCACGCGAATGGACAGTCTAATAAATGAAAACAGTGAATGGGAGGGTAAGGGATGAAAAAAGATGATGAAGAAATAAGTGCAGGGCTAAATGAGATTTTCGAAATTATTAATGCAAAGGGTGATACCGGCGAGCTCCGCAAAATTGTTGATAATTATGAAGATGAAAAAAAAGAACGGCAAAAAGACCTAGATCACATCTAGGTCTTAAATTGTGGACAATTTTCCTGAAAAAGTGGATATTCCTTGGAGTTTTGTGGATATACCACTGGATAATGTGGATAAAATCATGAGATTTGTGGATATCCGTTCGATCTACAAATTTCAAGTTTACTAAGTAAAACAGTTATCCACATAATTTGTGTATAAATGCTGGAAAACTGTTGATATCTCCTTGTTAAATGTTAATAACCTGAGGAAAATATGTGAATAAGCGCTGCCACCCACATCGACTTTTTACCTAACTAAAGGTGCCTGACACCATTCGTGGACAAAACTACCTAATTTGTCCTCCCCAGGTGGACAGTTGCTGCCAGTCACTCAATGGTGGAGGGGCTCCTAAAAGACAATCTTTTTCTATTTCTGGGTTTGGAAGATGAGCTGGAGGCCGAGACCGATGTAGATGGTTCCGACGACTTTGCTTTGCCAGCGGGTGAAACGGCTGTTTTTGTTGGAAAAGAATTTTTCTCCTATTGAACTAGTAAGCAGTGCCAATGCAGAGGTGTATAAAATACTCATTAACACAAAGGTGAGCCCGAGCACCAATAGCTGCAGGATGACGGACGTTCCGTCATGATGGACGAATTGCGGAAGGAAGGCTAAGAAAAACAGGGCAGTTTTGGGGTTTAGCAATTCAATCAGCAATGCTTGGCGGAAGGAAACAGCCCCTGGGGTGACGTTTCTTTTTTCAACATAAGAACCAGCGTCGGCGGACCCCGGCTGTTTCTTCGATTTTTCCAGCATCGATTTCACACCAAGAAAAA
This sequence comes from uncultured Neobacillus sp., assembly GCA_964400595.1. Taxonomy (GTDB): domain Bacteria; phylum Bacillota; class Bacilli; order Bacillales; family Cytobacillaceae; genus Neobacillus. The sequence continues at coordinate 7,119 of CAYNUT010000024.1, forward strand.
TTAAATAGGCCGCACCCATATACTTTACAATCTCAAATGCAAGGGCAGATGTCATTAGAATGGCGGATAGCCCGGCCGCTGCAGCCAAAGTATGAAGGAAATCTGCCACTGCTATGCCGATGCCTGTGACAATCCCTGCTTTCAATCCACCCTTTGCTGTTTGCGAAACGGTTAATAAAACAGCCGGACCTGGAATCAAAAATAGGACCAAAACAACTAAAATATAGGAAATCATTTGCCTCTCTCCTACGATAAAAAATATGGTATTCCCATTTTATCATAATATTCAAAAAGTATCGTGCTTTAAAGTGATAAAAGCATTTTTAAATAAGGTTATTTGCCATGTATCTAAAATAGGGGCCTCTTTTGAAAACCCTTTAATGTATCCTGGTCTACTTTTTTCCTCATTGAATTTCCCTTTCATAAAAAGGCGGCGGATATCTCCGTCGCCTCGAAAAAAATTAACTCGCATTTTCAATATAAATCGATTTATTCATATTTTTTAAACGGATGCGGAGCTTGTCGTCCCGTCTCAGTCGGTGGCCTGTTTCAGCATCAATCACTTCACCGCCCATATCAATTGTGCACTCTGATTTATTCAGGAGAAGCAGGGTATTATCGGTAAGCGGAACGAAGGTGATCTGGTCGGTTTCCATAAATTCCGGATCGAGCATAAACAACTGGTTCAGGACAAATTCTCCTTTAAAATGCTTCAATTTTTTTACTTGCTGCGCTGAATTATGACCGGAAATTTCATCTTCGATTTCCACCACAATCTGCCCAGAAAAACCGCGGTTTTCCTTTCTCTTTTTAGAAGCATAAGAGAAAACAGGAGTTGTTATGATCATGAGCCCAACCACCCCAATGACAATGTACAGCCAAGGGAAAAGCTCCAATTTATTTAAAAGATTCTTATCAGGTTTAACAACCGGTTCAGGTTCCGGTGGTGCGGCTGCTGCCACAGTGACTCTTTGCGGCTTGGTTTCTCTAAAGAAGCTGTTGCCTTCTGCCTTTACGGTCACTTCATAGCTCGTTGAACCGCCAATTTTGAAATCACCTGTAAAGCCTTTGGCATCCGCATTTAATGGGATCTCTTGCGTTTTTCCTTTGTCCAAATCTTTTACAAAAAGAGTCCCTTTCAGCGCCTTATAAAGCTCTTTGTTTTCGATCTGCTTGCCGTTATCTTCAAAAAACGCAGAGATCTTAACTTTGTTGCCGGCAGCGTACTTCTTTTTTGCAAGCGGAGCAAGCTTCAATTGCAGATCATTGTTGAAAACGAGTTTGATATTAATTTTATCCTGTGGTGTTCCTTTCACCTTAAGGACCCAATCCCCTTGGACAGGGTTGATTAATTTTAACATCGAATAATTTTTCGATTTCGTCAGTATGATGGTGTTCGATGGGATTGCCTGCTCTTTTCCGGAAGGGTCGACTAATTTCAATTCCACCGGTTTGCTGGAAATAAGCGAAATGTTGGCCTCCAGGACATTTTCATTCGGAATTTTGATGAGAACATCCTGGAATTCCTGTTTGGCGATAACATCCTTAATCGGCACAAGCTTTAATTTTAAATGATTGGCAAAAATCTCACTTAGGATGCCCGGGAGGTCACCCGCGTTGTTCGTTTCAAAAAATTTTCCGTTCGACCCGGTGGCGATTTTCTGCAGTGCCTCTTTGTTCAGCTTCCCATCTGCATTAAGCCCAATGACATAGATAGGGTAGCCCTTTTCTTTAGCGGCTGCAACTGTTTGAGCAATCTGTTCATCCGCCTGTTGGAGGGTTTTTGGCTTTGATTTATCCAAATCATTATTGCCGTCTGCCAGCAGGACAATGAGCGGGCTGTAAGCCGCCTCATGGCTGGCATTTAATGACTTTACAGCTTCAGCCAACCCAGTAGACATATCTGTATAAGGGGCTTTGGTTAACGAATCGATAAAAGTCTTGATAGCCTGTTTGTCTGCTTCCGATTGCAGTTTGGTCATATCTTTCTTGGCGACGATGTCATTCCCATAGGCAATCACTCCGATTTTGTCTCCTTTTATGGAGGACATGTCGACAAACATTTTCATCGCTTCACTGCTGATATTGTTCGGGTCGCTTGAGAGCATCGATTTGCTGACATCAACAACCAGCACTCCTTCAATCCGGGAAGTGGCATTCACCGGTCCGGTCTTTGCACTGACCTCCATGGTTTTTATTGTTCCAACCGCCATGCTTAAAATAAATATTATTACTACTAAACTGTAAAATCTCTTTTTATACATTATTTATGTACACCCCCACTGGAATTTGAAATAAAAATAGTAACAGTAATAGAAATTGTCTTTGGTTTGTTCTTTGGTTTTTGGTTTTTCGTACAAGAGGTATTTTTTGTTCGTTATATAATACTATTTTACCATCAAAACCAGTAAATACTTAACCTTAAATGGCAAAAATGTGGGAAATAATTTGTCGACAATTTTCGAGGGGGGGCCGCAACGGTGGATGGCTGGCCAATTTGTTGTTTTTATGGTGCTTTTGTGGTGCTTTTGAAGTGCTTTTGTGGTGTCAGGCACCGGTCGTGGACAAATTGGGTGGTTTTGTCCGTGTGGAGTGGACATTGTTAGTTTGAGGTG
>CAYNUT010000024.1:9833-15963 GCA_964400595.1 uncultured Neobacillus sp.
TATTGTTTTTCCAGAGAGTCTTTTTTTAGATTTGAATATTCATACGTTTCTTCCTTGTCACCGATTGGGACAATTAATTCTTTGCCCTCAAGCTTCACACCAGAGATACCTTCCCGCTGATAAATTGGCGCGAGCTGCTCCGTTGTTCCCCTGATTCCGTTCGTTTTAATTGAGTATACCCATAGGTAGGACTCTGCTGCCTCATTTTTTGCAAATAAAACTATTTCATAGTTTTCATCCAAAGGATCGAAGTCATATTCAATACCAGAAAGAGAAAATCCGGCTTTTAAATTCCCATTCCCTTCAAATGGGCTGGTTTCAAATCCTGTCTTTACATTCAGCTGTAATTTGCCGCCGTTGATATCATTCAAAGTAACCCCTTTGGGCTGTCCAACAATATTTTTCCCCTGCTTGCCATCAAGGTTTAGCATAAATGTTTGACCAGCTTCCACTCCTGCAGTAGATCCTTTAAATTGCTCCAAGGTAATAGGTGAGGCAGCAGTCTCTCCCTTCTTTTCTTTCTCAGGAACCGACTTGCTGCCAGCCGCCGTTTCGGCTGTCTTCGCAGGTGCTGCTGGTTTGTCTTCGCCAAAAAGCTGCTCATAGCCGAACCAGCCGCTGCCAACAACCGCACCGGTTAGAACAACCCCGATCGACAGTTTCAACCCATGGTCTCTCAGGAATTTGACCACAGGGTGGGCGGTTTCATTATCCACTTCCTCCAGCAAATTTTTAAAATTGCCGCTTCGGATTAATTTGAGCTGCCTGCGGTATTCTTTATTTTTCCAAATGGATTTTGGATGATGGATTAAATATTTCCGCAGGCTTCGTTTATAACTCAAATCCTGGTTGATGAGCAGCGTGTTTGTCCGAATAAAGGACATCACGGTTTTTTCGTCACCATAGCGGATTATGTGCTCAAATAAGCTTGGATAATCTATCTCATCATATTGTGTCGCAAAGGCAATTAACAGAAGAGGGAAATAGTCGGCTGTTATCTTATTTCGCAATAATTTTTGCAAAATCTCTTTGAGCTGCTCGCGCTCCACAGGCATCAATGCCCTCATGTTAAAGTGCCCTGCCTGGGATGGGCTGCTTAACAATTGATATAGGGCATGGACGATCATAAAGTTGCGCTTGGCCGACTCGTCTTTCATCCCGCTATGTTCCTTTGGAAAAATTTTTCCGAATGATAAGACATCCTGTAACGTCAAGTCATTTAAACGAATTGCTTGTAACAGCGCACCTTTTGCGTGTGCCAGCAGGTCGTTTTTAAATTTATTAAATTCCGGTGTCTGATTTTCCAGCGCAAACTCCTTAACCGCCTCAACTGCTTTGAATGGATTGGCTTCATAGCTGATAGCCGAGGCCGTCTTTTTAATCGCCACTGCCTTAAAGGTTTCATTGCTAAGCAGATAAGGAGAACCCAGCATGATTTTTAACTCGCTGAGAATGTCCGCCGTCTTGAGAACATTTTTTAACCGCTCGTCCAAATACAGTTCTAAGAGGCCCTGATATTCAGGCTGTCCATTGATTTCGCTCAAAACAGCCTGGAAGGAAAGCTTGTCCTGTTCGATGGCTTTCCAAAGCTGATGGAAAAATGGATCCTCTTGATAATGCTCAAGTGTTTTCAGGATGAATTCCAGCGCCTCATCACTTTTGACGGCGTTGTAAAAAGAAAATACTGTCTTCACATAATCAAGTGCCTGTACTGGGTCGGATGCAGCTTTTTCCTCCCGCAACAATTTCACGAAAAGTCCGTAAAGCAGTGGTTTCTCATCACTATTGGCCTGTAAAAATTTCATCAAACTATGTAAAAAGCCAATCTTATTTTTATTATAAAAATTAAGATCACGATATTGTAACGTTAAATAAATGGCCGTCAGCTGGTAGTAGCTTGCTAATTCCAGTTTTTGCTCATCGGAAAGGCCGGACAACGAAGCTTCGGCAAATTCAAAGAAGTCGTCAATGGTCCCGCCTTTGTTGTAATGAAGCAGGGCAAAATCCAAATACTCGTGAAGCTGACCCTCGATAGCAGCACCGGAAATTTTCCCGCAGGCGAAATCGAAAATGAACTGCTTTTCAATTGAACGGTCGGCGAGATTCAACGTGCCCGGCTCATAAAACATTACATTAATATAATTTTTTCCCACGGGTTCACTTGAAAACGTTAACGCCCCGAGCTTGCGGCGGTGGGCATACGGCAAATAGGTGTAAAGTAATTCAAGCAGCCTCAGCGCATATTCCGTATAATCCTTCACCGCAACCGGAAGCGAGATAAACACCTTTTTCTTCCCGGCAATCGATGCCATGACCGCAAATAAAAGCTGTTTGAATTGGGACTCCGACACACCCAATTCTGCTAAAATCTCATCAGCTAAAACATCTCGATCACCATGGCCCACAGTCTCCCGTTCAGGGAGCACCTTGCCAAGCCCAACATCATATGAAGAGGCGAATTCATTCAATTGAAACAGCTTCGAAGGCTCTTTCATCCACTCATTCTTCCTGCTCCCGGGAACAATATAGTTATGCATAAAATAAGAGCTCCGCTGACCTGTGAAATCGGCTGGGACAAACACCGCCTGACCAAGCACAAGATCTCCTGTCTCCGGCTGAAACAGAGTCACGGCTGGCGGGTAAAGGGAGGCATCCTTTTCGCCGCGTTCCGTCAAATTTTTCGGCGATTGATAAAAACAGAATGGATGCAAATATTTTTTTACAAAAGCTTTATCCAAGCCGTCGGAAATGGCAACCGTGTCATAGCCGTCGGTGGCATGGAAAATGCCACCCCGTTCCCGGGTATACATTTGCTGCTGCACAAATTTTCCGCTCATTGCTCATGTCTCCCTTCGATATAACCCAGCTTGTAAAGGAGCCAAATGAACGGCTCATCGACGCGGATCGGGCTGATGATGCCGCTGACCTGCTGGCCGACAGGATTGCTGCCAAGGGCGGACACCGCGAAATATGACGTATCGCGGAAATAAACGTCAAGCGCATTCACAAACGGTGTATCAACCTTCGATAAAAATCTCCTGACTTCGCCATTAATATTTTCATATTCATCTAGATTTAGAAAGCCGCGGTGAGTCACGCTGCGGAAGACATTGCTGTTTGAGCGGATATAGTCGCCGTCCTCCTGCTTCAAGGCATCCAGCAAATCACTTTTCGTTAACACGACAGCCGTCGGGATATCGGTTTTGCTGTTTTCAAGGTGGGCGATAAAATCCCCGAACAGCGAGATGATCACTTCGCGCGGTTCATCGGCGAGACCGACAATTTTTCCGGGATTTTCACCCATTTGGTATATTAATTTTTCACGGATAGCACGAATTTGCATCGGGTCGACCAAGAACAGGATTCCCGCCGAATTCTTTATGTGTGCGGCGTGCAGCTTGATATATTCCTTGTCCGTCATACCTTCCCCGGCAACATCGAAGAATACCAATGTCAGCGGCGGCTGTTCCACATCTTTAAAGACAAATTGAAAAATAAACGGCTCCTGCCGGTTGGATTTTTGGGTTGCATGCAGCAGGTTCCCATTCTCAAACAAAGGAATTTCGTACTGCTGCCGGAATCGCCGGCTGATTTCATTATCAAGCGGAATGCAGGCGGCATTAAAATTGTTCGCCGTCACATGCTGCAGCGTATGAATCAGCGACGTCATGTAAACGGATTTTCCGACCGACGTGGCTCCGACAATCGAGACAATGTTGCTTGGATGTTTGCCGGCTGTGACAGGCAGGTCGTTATGGCAGGCAGGGCAGAGGCGATTTTTCGTTACGATCGAATATTTGTCGGAAACACCCATCAGCACGCGATTAGAGTAAATTTTGTTCTCATCAGGAATCAGTGACGGATTAATGATGGCCTCGAGTTCATCAATTGGCGCAAGGCCAAATTTTGCCCGGTACCCGTTCAACAGTTCATCCTCCTGCAGGGCGAGTGCCTCGTCGTCATCGCGGTGGTGAGCAGCGCGGAACACGACATCTTCATGATGAAATTTGGAAAAACAGTACGGGCAGACAATATCGTAAAAGGGCAATCGTTCTTTTGCCGGCGGCTTTTTTTCAAACATGCGTTTTAAAAGTCCGAACATGTGCAGCCTCTCCTCATTGTGGAATTAGGTCGTAAATTTGTGCGGATGTGCTTCCATTTTTAAAAAAGATGCGGACAAATTCATTCCTGCCGATTTCAATTTCTGGCTGCACCGATTCTCCGGCGGCGAAGTCGTTCGGGAACGGGTACACCGTCCCGTCCGCAATCGATACTGGCACACTGCCTTTTTTACGGACATAAACGAGCAGGTCTTTGTTTAGCGAAAGCTCAGACATAATCGACATCCGCACCTTTTTCACTGGCTGAAAGAGTTTGTTTTTATAGGTGATTGAAAAATAAATCTTTGCTTTCGAGCCGGTTAAATAAACGAGATTTTTATTGTTTTCCTGGCCGAACACGACAAGCTTCCCGTCCTGCTTTTGGCAGGGGAAGACTCTAAGTGCATAGCGTCCGACCGCATCAATTCTCCCGATGTAGCCGTGATTTGCTTTGTATTCCTCGCGTGTATAGAAAAGGAGGTCGCTCTCCGTGATCTCGCTGATTGGCCTCAAGTTATCTGAGGGCGCCCGGTAAATATAAACGTAATCGACTTCTCTCGGCCAAAACCAGGATATATGAATTTCGGAACCTTGGATGGTCTTTTTCATATCCCGTATTTCAAGTTCGAGGGAGGTTGGATTTTCCCAGTTCACCGTTCAATCACCTCTAGTTAGAATCCTTTATTGAAATGACCGCGTCTCTGCGGCGGGCCCAGCATCGAAAAATCAGTACCGCTCGGGTTTCGGCCCTTGCCGCCGGCAAATTTTTCACGGATCGGAATGATCATCGTTCCAAGTCCGGTCAAAGCTGTTAAGAGAATATCCGCTATGACGCGGCAGGTGAAGCCTGACAACGCTGATTCCTTGAGTCCGATTTCGAGCACGAGCCCGGCCAGCAACCCGGAAATCAGTCCAGTAAGCGCATAGCTTTTTGCTAAATAACGGTTGTCAAAAAGGATGCCAGGGGCGAGGCCGCACAGACCGCCGATTAAGGTAATCAAAACGGTGCGAAGAACGGAGAGATAAAGGCTGTTTTTAAACAGGCCTTGTCTCTCGGTCACAAGCAGGCGGTCTTGGTTTTCCAGGTAAATTTTTTCAAACACATGTGATAATTCATTCGCCTTTTTGACATCGTAGAAGCTGCCGCCTGTGCGGGAGGCAATCAATTTGAGCAGCTGTGCGCCGCTGCGGTCAATTTGGCTCATGCCAATGGTGTTAATGATGATATCCCTGTTTTGATACGGTTCAACAACGGTGTTCAGATCAAGCTCGCTGTAGCCGTCCGAGAACAGAATCACCATCGGCTTGCGGCCTGCCTTTTGATGGCCGTCAATTTCGCGCATTGCCGTGTCCAGCGCATTGCCGATATCGGTGCTGCCTTGGTATTCCAACCCGTTGATCTGTGCAATGGCATCGGCGCGCTCCGGTTTATCGTTGATAGGAAACATCGATTTGGTCGTGAACGCCTCCTCGTTAAAAGAAATAACGGAGGCGCGGTGATTTGGCTTCATACCGTCCACGAGCCTGGCGGCCGCCTTAAGGCTATCGCGATTCGGGTCGGTTTTGTTCATGCTGTCGGAAATATCGAGCACCATGACAATATCGTCCGGCGGTTTGACGTTTGAAAAATTGAGAGAATATAAGAATTGAAAAATAAGTCCGGCTGCAAAAAGCATGACAAGAGTGGAAGGAAAGAGGAGCTTCCAGGACAGCCCCGAGTATTCCAAGCGCCAGCTGCGCCCGTTAATGATCGGCGAAATGATTTCCGCGATCAGACAGAAAAGTCCGAAGAGGAGGGCGAGCTGGCCAAAATATATCCCCATTAATAGGATATTGGGCCAAATGCCATAATAGGACTCAATCAGCCATTCCCCAATCACCGCTCCGATGAAGCCGGCAATAATGCTAAACACAAGAAAAATGAAACTAAATTTTCGTACAGGCATTGGTACAATCTCCTTACAATAGAGTTGGTGGCAGGAGCATTCTACAAATTCAGCTGTGGATTCTGCAAATTGGGTGGAGCATTC
>CAYNUT010000024.1:16063-37133 GCA_964400595.1 uncultured Neobacillus sp.
ACCTCTCCATGAAACTCGTACCCATTTTCGCAATAGGCCTTGTAGTACCGCTCGCCATTCCTATAGTACATTAAGTCCGACAGCCGGAAGCCGCCCATGATGGCAAGTTTTTCAATCCCGCCAGCTTTCTTCTCATGGGCGCAGCCCACCTTAAAGTGGCGCGTTTCATAATCCTTTTCGAGCGCAAACCGCATGAACTTGCTGTAAAAATCGCCAAAGAAATATTTCTCCTCATAGCGATGCTCCTGGGTATAATTAAATACCTCAATGTGAATCGCCGAATTCTCGTGCAGGCGCTGGTACAATTGCTTAAATAAATCCTCCTTGGAGAGGATGTCCTGATTTTCGTAGCGTGTCACGACATTTGCCCGCTCCAAAAGCTCCTCTTCAAAGCTGCGGTTAAACTCCTCCTGGGTTAACACCTCGCGGCTGCAAACCTCAAGCACCCGCCCCAGCAAAGCATGAGCACCCTTATCTAATAATTCCTGCAGATCGCCGAAAAAGCGCTCATCCGAAAAAAAGTGGGGGCCTCGTCTTTCCTTGAGCCTGCCCGTTACACGGCGGATAATATCCGCATAGTATTCCGCAATATTTTTATCCAAATCATCATCGGAATCATAAAGACTCTCGGCCGCCGCCTGTTTAAGAATGGATTCTACCTGGACCACAACCTCCATTTTTCCACAGAGGCCTCGGTGCTTTTCCTCTAGCACCTCGGCGTATTGTTTCAGGATGGCCTGCTTTATCTCAAGCCTGATAATATCATGCTTTATCCCGTACACCTCTTCGAAAAAGAAATCCAGGAAACTGGCCAGATTTTTCTTGTCGGCAAAAGGGAGGTAGCTCTTTTTAAAATTACATTGGTCAACAGTCTGCTGATAGAGAAGCTCAAGCTTTCCTTCCGCTTCGAGCTTGGCGTTCTTCGTTTCACGCAGCATTTTATGAAGCTCGCTCATCACATTTGGTTCAGAGCCATCGCCAGTCCACAAGTAAGCGCAGTAAATTCCGTATAGTTCGTGGTGGATAATATTGTCATCGAGCAGCTGCACAATATGCTTTTTCATCTGCATCCCAGCCATGTAATCCCGCACCGGCTCTTCAAAGTTAGCGGCAAAGAACTGCTCGGTTATCCCCTCAAACAGATATTCTTCCGCTTCGCGAACGGACATTTTTTTCACTGATTGATAGGAATTCGTAACCCGCATAAGCCCATTCATGTCCTCAAGCCTGTCGGCAGAAGGGAGGCAGCTGCTATAATATTTTTGAAAATGGGATTCCGATAACTCGAAAAGGCCGAGAATTTTTTCCCGCGGCTGGGAACTGTTTGCCCTTATAGCGTCCAAGAGCTCGCTGAAAAAGTGATTAGCCGCATGGAGAGCAATCGCTTTATTTGGACGGCTGACCTTGGCAAAGCCAGCAGATGCATAAACCGGATCCTTCGAGTTACCCCTGATGCCGATGCGAAATGCCGCATGATTATAGCTGTCCATTTTTTCATCGTAATCGGTAATCATTTTGCGATTTTTTAAGAGATTGAGGTTGCTGATAATTTCATAGTTTTGTCTGACTGCATCCCTTGAAATCAAGCCGTTTTCATTTTTATCGCTCAGTAAATACACCATATCAAAGAGCGGGGAGGGCGGGTGAATGACCGGCAGCCTTAGATGGTCCTCCGTCAGCTGGAGCATTTTTTCAAAGGTGTAGTCATCACATTGATAAGTGTCCAGTTCCTTGAAAAAACTAATCCCAAGGGTAGTGGAGAGGGCGAAATTTCCCTCCTCCTGTTTTTCGCGCATCAAGCCATAAAGGTCGACCTCGACTAGCCTGAAGGAATCCTGCAGAATACTTTTTAACAACAGGGTCAGCTCTTGAATCAGTATGTTAGCCGGGTCATCAACTGCTGTCACGACACAAAGGTTCACTTTTTTCAGCGAGGAGTAGTCCTTGCCGTATTCCGCAATTTTTGATGAAAGACGGCGGTAGGATTTATTTAACTCAATCAGCTTTTTTTCATTCTGATTGAAGGCTTGGTAAAGGTCCTTTCGCTGCTTTTTGCGGTCAATTCCCGGCCCGGGGAGATGGATGGACAGCACGTTATCGTTCGTGACCGTTGCAGATTGATAGGCATGAAAGTATAGGACACCGGAGCTATTGTGCCATTTTTCTTCATTTATATTGATGACGGCCTCAAGCGCCTCCTTGACCTGGTCGCCGAGGAATAGAAAAACAATTGGATGGTTGACGCTGCGCTGCTCATTTTCCTCGGATGTCATTTTCTCCACTCGGTTTGCGAATGTGTTGGCATATTTCTGCAAAAGTTTTCTCAAGCTGCTCCCCCCATTTTGAAAAATAGGTGTGATAGAAGGCGGCCGCAGGCAAAAAATTGCATGTGGCCAGACTCATATTGCGTTCGGCTGCCGTTTACGGCCTAATGTGTGCTGCATACGACCGAAATTGGGTAAATTACGGCCTAATGTGGGCTGCTTACAACTGAATTTGGGTCAATTACGGCCTAATGTGTGCTGCATACGACTGAATTTGGATTAATAACGCCCTATTTTGGGCCAATAACGCCCTATTTTGGGCCAATAACGCCCTATTTTCGGAAACTTACGACTTTCCATGGAAACAAAATGGAAACTTATTAACTCTACTAGCCCTACGACTTTAATTGCCGCAGCATTTCCTGTACCTTAATCATCATATCTTTATAGAAGCTGTATAATGCCTCGCCGTTTAAGAGATCCTTGTAGTCGTAATCAAGCGCTTCTTTTTCCTTTTGACATGCCGCGGCCATTTCCTCTAATGCAGCCACTAACTCAGTTGCCTGCTCCTGGTTAATCAAGTGGTTGCTGCGGCGCTCGGATTTCCGCTCCAGCTGGTCCATCTGCTTTGGACTCAAGCCCCTGAACGCTTTGTAGATTTCATAATCAACAAATTTCGTAGTTTTCATTAAGTTGACGAACGGCTCCCAGGCATCCTCTTCAATCTCCTTATCGTAAACGAAAAGGGCGCCTCTTTTGCGAATTGTTTTCGTATACATAGCTTGAATAAATTGGTTTAAGGAAACCTCTTTCTCCTGCTCCCCGGCAATAAACTTCTCAATTTCCGCAATCTTTTCCTGAATCTGGCTGAATCTGCGGACCTCGAGCTTCACTTTTTCTATCAGCTTCGGCGAGCGGATGAAGTTTTCCTTGGCAAGCTCAAGATTTGTGCTCCCAAAAATATCACTCGCGCCGTCCGCATCCATGCCGCCGCTGGAGAACATTTCCTTCAGTACTCTGAGCAGTGCCTTCAGATTGCCCAAGCTGGCCTTATCCAAATGCTTCGGATCTACTTCGTGACGGGCAAATAAATCCGTCATGTCCACATCCTTTGTAAAACGACATAAGAATCTTGCACTTGTATTTTGGTCGGCATTCTTTTCAGTAATGCAGTCGAATTCTTGTGCCTGCTCGAACAGGGTGCGGACCTCGGTGTTGTATTTTCTCACGCGCTCATTGCGATACGTATCGCCCCATGATTTTTCCGGAATCGGTGATGGGAGGTAGGCCCAGTTTTCCTTGTCTGTCTGCACGAGATGGCGGCCGATGCCTTCTTTTTCTAAAATTGTTTTTTCATAGGATGCCTCGTAAATGGACAGCGGTGAATAGGCAAACAACGGAATGCCGTTTTTCGTGTTCAGCCAGAAGATCCGGTTTTTCAGTTCGCTTTCTTTGATTGTGAAGCGCGAATGGCTTAATGCGTGCCGCTCAAAATTTTTGATGCCGTTGAAAATGTTCGGTGCCTTCACCGGTACCGATACGAAGCCCCACTGCGGGAAGTGCAGCGCACCCGTGCTGTTCGCAAGATGGAACACTGGCAGCGCGTCGCGGTCTAGGCGGGCGGCAATTTTTTCTTCAATAATCCGATCGATAGGCTGGTCGTCGCCGTATTTTAATCGTAAAAAGTCTTCCATTGATTTGGTGATTAATTCACCGAACTGGTCGGTCAGGAATTCGGAAACCGTGCCGACGACATCGATGTCCGCGTCCTTGATCCAGTAGGCAGATTTTTCAAGAAGCATTTCCGACCATTGCTGAACCAGCAGTTCTCCGTCCTTAGAGTCAAATAAGCGCTGGATTTCGCGGGCCACATCCGGGACGCTGACGAGATGCCAATAATAGGTCGTATCGCTCTCACGCTTGACTTCCTCGCCATCCACCAAAATGTCGGCGTTTTTTTCAAAAATTCCTTTTAAGGTTTCGAGGATTTCCTTATAAATTTCATAGATCTTGTTGTTCTGGCTGTTAAGCAGCTGGTACAGATCCTCGTAAAATTCAATCATTTCGTCGATCCGAGCTTTTTCTGCACGGGCATAAAATTCATTCAGTTTGGCTTCAATATACACATTCTTTTTCTTTTCCTTTGATATAAAGGCGCTGCGGGCGTCTTCCAACTTCCCATAGGCATATTCCTGCTCAGATTGAATGGCCCTCGGCAGGCGCTCTGAACGGTCGCGCAGGCCTTCCATATAGGCTTGCAGCGTTTTTAATAAACAGAAGCCTTCGTTTGAGTAAATTAAGCGCGATGCATAGATTGGCCCTTTTTGGGGATGCAAAAATAAACGCTCAATCTGGCGGAGGAACTCTTCCATGATTTGTCCCGGCAGCTGCTTTTTGCATTTGCGGTATTCTTCCTTCGCTTTCAGTAAAAATTCGCGGTCCAGCTCTTCGTCGAGATTGATGACGGATGTTTTAATCACGTGGTTGTAGGAGAAACGGTCGCTGTTTTCAAAGCCGGATAATGGCTCTGGGACACGCTCGTTAAAGCGCTGGTGCACAGAATCCGGGTCAATCCGCAGTTTTTCGGCAAATTGCTCGACATCGGCCTGCTCGGGAGCCGAATCAAACATGTTATCCATTTTTTCAAACAGCTTGTAGCCAATATAGGTAGTCATTTCCTCAAGCGGAATTTCCGCCATTGATGCTCCGATGATGTTGTATTGATAGTTTGCGGCGTAAGGCTTTGGCATTTGGGCAATATTCGTGCGGATGTTGCTGATGTAGTCGTGGATGGCGAATTCTTCACCTGATTGTTTTTCTTCATTGGCCATGAAGTTGGTGATATTTTCTGCTGTGACGTTCATGCAGTAGTCATAGGCATTCTCGAGCCATTTTCCTTCGAGGTTGGTGCCTGAGATTAAGTGGCAGAGGTTAAAGGGCGGCATTGGTGAGTTGACATCGAGCAAACTGCCGTATTTCATTTTAAAGCGTTCATTTCGCTCGTCGCAGTTCATCCAATAATCGAGTTCTTTTAAGGCGGCATAGCCATTTTTCTCAATATATTCAACGGTGTGCGAGCTTAGGCCGCGTTTTGATAAATTCACATCCGGGGTGAACAGGTAGCCGAGAATGCTGATTTTATCAACGCCAGTCGCGCCGAACTTCCGCTCCATGATCCCACGGGTGATGTAAGCAATATCAAGAAAGCAGCCGCTTCCGGTTCCGCCGGAAAGTCCGGTGAGAATGAAGACGTATAACCGCTTGCTTGTTCCTTCAAGTACAGCTTCAATTTTTTTCTCGATGGTCTGGACAACCTGGTTAATTTTTGTAAACAGCAGCAATCGCCCTGCCTGGCGGACACCGGATGCGCCGCTGATGCCGTCAGTAATCAACAGTTCAGGGGACAGCCATTCCTTTATGTAAGGCTCAATCGTGCTGCGGTTTTGCAGGAGTCCCCCGATTTCCGGGTTGGAAAGGAGGACAAATTCTTTGTTCGGATCAAGGCCGATGCCTTTGTATTTTTTATTGCGGTCATATTCGTTTGTTTCAAATGCCAGGAACTCAATGTTATTCGGCTTTTCTCTTTTCTTTTTGGATAAAGGATCCTGCGGCAGCTTGAAGCGGCGGTTGACCTGGTATTTCAGGCGGAGAAGGGCATCAATCCCTGTTCCGCCAAGGCCGATGACAAGCATCGGATTATCAATTGTATCCACACGGATCTTCTCCGAAATGATCCCTCCGCCTAACGAAACATCCAACTGCTGAATATGCTCTCTTACACTGGCTTTCATGCACAAATTCCTCCCTGTAGTCGGCCGGGTGTCAGGCACCACGAGGTTCACTAAACGCAGTGCCTGACACCTTAGCTGATATATTCAAGATAGATAGATTTGTTAACTTGTTTTAGAACGACCCGCAAACGGTCGTTTTTCTTAATGTCGCGCCCTTTTTTGGCGTCGATGGCCCGGCCGCCTTTTTCAATCATGCAATTTGAGTTATTCACGAGCAGAAGCGTATCGCCCTGCAGCGGTTTAAAGATAATTTGTTCCGTTTCCGCAAACTCCGGTGAAAGGGACAGCAGCTGATGAAGACGGAACTTTCCTTTAAAGCCTTTTAGCTTTTTGTACTGGGGATTTGAGCGTTCGCCTGTATCCTCGTCCTTAATTTCCACGATGAATTGCCCGCTGAAGCCGCGGCTGGCCTGCTTCATCCGCCCAAACAAGTAGTACCCGAGCACCGCCAGCAATAGGGCTCCAAGAACTCCTAATGCCGCATAAAGCCATGGGAATGTTTTTTCATCATCAGGGCTTGATTTTGCCGGCGCAGCAGCCGGTGCCGCCGCTGCCTGTTGCACGGTCATTTTTTGTGGCGGCGTCTCACGGTAGAAGCTTTGGTCCTCCGCCTTCACCACGACCTCATAGGCGCTTGAATTCCCCGCCTTAAACTGTCCGGTAAAGCCTTTATCACCGGTCATGAGGGCTATCTTCTCGGTTTTCCCCTTATCGAGATCCTTTACCAAAAGCGTCGATTTCATAGACTTATAGATGGCTTTGTCGGCAATTGCTGTGCCGTTTTCTTCAAAAAAGGCATCAATCTTGACCGTTTCTCCGGCCTTGTAGCTTTGCTTGGCAAGCGGGGAAAGCTTAAGCTGCAAATCATAGTTGAAAACGAGATTGATATCGATCCTATCCTTGGGAACGCCTTTTACCTTCAAGGTCCAATCACCCTGCCCCGGCTTCATCAGCTTGACCATCGAATAGGTCCGCGATTTCGAAAGCAGCACTTGATCGGACGGTATGGCCAGTTCTTTTCCGGACGGGTCAACAAGCTTGACCTCAACCGGCTGGCTCGAAATCAACGAAATGTTCGCTTCAAGCACATTTTCGTTTGGTACATTGATTTTGATATCCTGAAAGTCGCCATTAGCGGTCAATTGGTTCACAGGGACAATTTTTAATTTTAAATGGTTGGCAAAAATTTCACTTAAGATCGCCGGAAGGTGGTCGGCAGAAGCTGCTTCGAAAAACTTGCCGTCCGTGCTCTTCGCGACATTGCTCAGCACCGTTTTGTTCAGCTTGCCGTTGGCATTCAAACCGATGGTATAAATTGGATACCCTTTTGCCTTGGCGGCGGACACAGCCTTATTCAAATCATCCTCTGCCTGCTTTAAAGTTTTCGATTTCTTCGGATCGAGTTCGTTATTTCCGTCAGCCAGGAGAACAATAAGCGGGAAGTAGCCCTGTTCATGGCTGCTGTCAAGCACCTTTACAGCTTCCATCAGGCCGGACGATAAATCGGTATACGTATATTTTTCAACGGAGTCGATAAACTCTTTCAAATCCTTCTTATCCTGCTCCGATTGGATTTTGACGAGCGCCTTCTCGCGCATCACTTCATCTGCGTAAGCGATGGCGCCGATTTTATCTCCCTTTAAGGAGGCCATATCAATAAACATTTTCATCGCTTCACTGCTGATATTATGCGGGTCGCTGCTTTTCATCGAATTACTGACGTCGACCACCAGCATCCCTTCAATCCGGGAGGTGGTATTTAAAGGACTGGCAGCGCGTACATTAAAAGAAAGTACAAGCGAGAATAACAAGGAGGAGACTAATAAACTACTAAACCATTTTTTACCCATCTGTGCGCAACCTCCATTGGCAGTTTTCCTTTATTGCGAAAAATGACAAAATTTTGTGTTATATTCCTATTTTACCATTATTGGCATTATATTCCCAAATGATAATTTTATAGAAATATTAAAATATTGTTATTATAATATAAATTAATGGATTATTTGGAAAAATATAGGTTCAAAAAGGAGGAATAGCATGTATAGCATAGTGTTTACGAGTATTCTTGCACTCATCCTTTTCTGGAAAACTATTAAATTATTTAAAAACAAACGAACGAGCGGAAACTTTGAAGATCTAGACGATGAACTAATCATCATGCTTAATGAGGGTGAGGCCAATGGCTAAGCATGCCGTTCAGCTTTCCAAGAAAAAAAGAACGAAATATCGCTTTCAAAAACTAAAGTTGTGCAAAAAGTGCAGCCGGTATTCCGTTCTAAAGGATGATACGTGCCAGGTATGCGGCACGTGCTATACCGGGATTGAAAGTCTTGTAAAAACTATCGTAAAAAACCGATTATGGACAGAAGCGATGTGGATCTTAATCATTGTCAGTATCGGAATTGTAGCAGCCCCGACCGTAAACACCCTTATATATGCTCTTCTTGCTGGGGTTATTTTTTGCATCAGCTATATTGTGTTAACCCGGATTTTTATAAAAAGTGAATACTTCACCCAGCTAAAGAAGCTGCTGCGGTCCGATTTTCGAAAAATTCAGGACGGCATCCGGTTTGACAGCGATCTTGCTAAAACAGATGTCAAGGAAGAGCGGATGGCCCAGGCTTATGAAAAACTTCGTGAAATTGGTGACTTCATTTACAGCGATCAGGTGAAAATCCGCCGTGTCATGGCACTGAATGAAATAGTTCTACGGAGCGATATGGAGCTTGAGCTGTCAGGGCTGATTCCTTCATCCTATGATAAGGATTTTGTGAAATATGCGCTTGAGGTGTTAAAAATTAACCGCACGCTGTTCACGAAAAAAGGGATTGCTTATTTTATTCAATATCGCGAGCAGATTGTCAGGGATTTCGGGCTCGATTCACTGATCAACGTTGCTGGCACCGCTTTAAGAATGAAGCTTTACATTCTCGAGTTTTCAGAGTTTCTCGAGGAATTTCTCGATTATTTTCCAAAGGAGCGGATCCTCCGGCTTTGCAGCATTCTTCAGGCTAACCCGGAAGCAGGGTGGGGAACTCTTGAGGAAAAAACAAAGCTTTTGGTTGCGAGAAAATACAATTACGATCCGGATTTTAAAAGATTTGTCTCATAGGAAGGACTCCTCCCATGTTCAAATTAACGGTTTATAAAAAAGTCAATCTATCGCGGAATTTTTTTTCCCTGCTGCTCATTGCCTGCCTCATATTAACTGCAGGGAAAATGGTGCTGGCTTACGAAAAAATCACCACTTATAAAGAGGCAGTCCGGCTCTACCAGGCGGGGGAATTGGTGGAAGCCGAGAAAAAGTTTCGGGCGGCAAGGCTGAATTTTTCCGTCAAGGACCATGACGAGGATATTAAGCGGAAGCTTGGAATTCTCTCGCCGATCCGCGAAATGATGGAAGACCTCGATGAAAAAGCGCGTGAATATCAGGAGAAGAACGACCTCATCCAACTCGTCGAGACCTACAGCCGCTGGCAGGAGAATCGGAAAAAATGGGTGTCAGGCACCGCAGTGCAAAGGGATATGTATGAAGAAATGAATGCTGTGACAAAGCTCGAGAAGGATATGCAGACATATTTTTCAAGCATCAAGAAAAAGCAGTTCAGCAAGTTAACGAACAATACGGTAACAGGGGAAAAAGGGGTGTTTGATGCTTTAACAATAATCCCTGCTGAATACTTTGGAGGGGAAGCAGCAAAAACAAAAGAAATCCAAGCCTCCTTCGAATCCTATTATGCGGCAAGAATAAATAAGCTCACATCCGGGAACGCCGCAGTCGTTGACACTGTTGACGAAGGCAAGCGGCAATTCCGGATGCTTTCCGATTTTTCAATGGATGCAGGATGGCTGAAGGATGTCCTTGATTCCTTTTTGCTTAAAGTCCTGACGGCGGCATACGACAAGAAGGATTATGCGGCATTCGCAGATCAGGCGAACACGACGAATCGGCTGTCCTTCGATATGGCGGATGCCAAGGTGTTTCCTTATATTGAAAAAACGAAGAAAGATCTGCTGACAAAAGCAAAGGGGCTGGCGGCGGAGAACAAATACGCCGATGCCATCAGCATATATGAAGCGCTGAAGCCGCTTGAGGATACGGCCGAGCTCATCGCCGATGTGAATCACGCCTGGGATCAATCTGAACCGATTCGCGTCCTGAAGCGTTTGTATCCTGATAAGGAATTCCCGAACTATGTGTATACAAGAAGCAAATGGGGAGCAGATAGTGCAGTGGCAGCGGTATCCAAGGATGGCGGCATTTATTTTGGCAGGCTAAAAGGGGAAGAGCCGATGGCTGTTACTGAGGGGACGCTGGATGATGCACCTGCAATCACCAAGCTTTCATTTCAAAGCAGCTTCAGCGCATCCGATACCCCGGTCATTTTGATTGATGTGAAATCAAGCGTGCGGAAGCACCACTATTTCGCCTATGCAGTCAACTCGGGTTCGATGGTGAAAATTCTTGATGTTGAAGCGGACAATCTAACGGTGGAATCGAAGCGGGTGCTGTTACTGGATAATCCAGCAGGAGAGGGAGCCGGCGAACTCGCATACTACGAGCCGGATCATGATGGCAGGTTTCGCTTTAGCAAAATTAAAACAGATTATATCGATATCTCAGTGAATGAGATATTGAGCTATTATGGGAAAAAGGTGCGCTTTACTGCTTACGCTGACTCCATGCAAAACGGCGGAGCTCTGGTCACCCTGTCAAAATCTTATAATTACAGCACCAGCCGCTGGGAAAAGAATTATTTATTGTTAAAGGGGATTGCGAATTTAAATATTTATTCGAATTACACGGTTATCGGTGTTTTTAACAGCTATACCACCATCACTAACGATTACGGGGAATCGGTCAAAGTACCGGTGTTCCAGGTTGAAAAAGTAGAATAATAGCAAAAAGGCCGGTCCAGCGCTGAACTGCACCCCAATTTTGTCAGATACAACCTGACAATTGGAGGTCGTGTTCGCACAAGACCGGCCTTTCCCATTATTCTTCTTTGGAGATTGGGATAAAGCGGTGAAAGATCCCGATGGATTTCACCTTTCCCATTCCTACTTCTGAAAAATCAGTTTCATAGATGGAAAAAATAAAATAATCTGACCGTGTTGTCCCGGCATCGAAAATCGACTTGCCTGCAATGGAAAGGATGCCTTTTTGCAGCAGATTGGAGGACTTATCCATCGCCTTGTGATTAATCCAGTCAATATATTCCGCGCGCTCAGGATTTGTAGCGGATAACACAAAAATAGCGGCAACAAAAAGAATGACAGAAGCTAGACGTTTCATTTTTTCGCGGACCCCTTTATTCAATATGGACTGTAAAATAAAGTATAAATTGGAAAAAACATTTTGTAAATAAACACTGTGAAACTGTGAGTTTAGACGGAAGGAATTGTGAAATATGTTACAAAATTGCATCATTTTTATGTATAATAGCATAGATACTAGACAATAGGGTGGGGCCTAAGCCTTATCTGATTTTACATAAGAGAGGAAGATTTGCATGCAGTGTCCAGTTTGTTCACATCAAAATGAAGGGGGGAACTTCTGCGAACAGTGCGGTACGAAACTTGAGCCGATTGCCTCCCAAGAGTCTGCCCCAGCCGCTGAACAGGGGATGAATCAGCCGCCGGTATTCAACAAGCAGCCAAACTACCAGCAAAACAATTACCAGCAGGATAACTACCAGCAAGGCGGTTATCAGCAGGGTGGTTATGCACAAAGCGGTTACAAGCAGGGCTATCCACAGGGAAACCAGCAGCCGAATCAGTACTTGGAAGGTGCAAAAAAAATCTCCCAAATGTACTTTGGCTACTTTATAGGGGTTTTGAAAAAGCCGTATGCCAGCTCCAAATCCGTAGGGGAAGAACATTTTCTTAATGCTATTATTACTATTGTTCTATATTCTTTCATCATTCCTTTAATGTCCTACTTCGGAATTAAGAGCTTCACAGATACCCTTAGCGGTGGTTTTTATGAAGCGGATATCGACCTCCCGTTTACAGAAATCGTTATATATCCTACCATTGCTTATGCTGTTTTTATTCTTTTAGTAGCAACGTTCACATTTGCAGCTGTTAAAATGGGCAGAGTAGATGATTCCTATAAGGCAGTAATTTCGAGATTTGGATCGTTCATGATTCCATTCTTGGCAATCCTATTGATTGGATTAGTATTAGCAATCTTAAAAGCGAAAATCTTTATTATTTTCCTTGTACTTGGTTTCACAACATCTTTATTTATCGTTCCGCCGTTAGTCATTGCCAGCTTCAAAAAGGAAACACAAGAAGGACTGGATGTCATCTATGGAACATTAATTACTTATATTTTAACCTTCGTAACCATTGTCTTGATGAGTGCAATGCTTGTTGACAGAATTATTAGTGATATTATCAAAGACGCCTCTTACTTCTTTTAATAGTAGAAGCGGATTGTTTACTCAGAAAAAAAGCTTGATAGGAAGCCTATCAAGCTTTTTATTTTGGCTCTGTTAAACTTGCCTGTTGATTGGTGTGAAAGGACCACTTCCAGCGGGCGGTCCGGAAATAACTTTTTTGCCCTATTGAAAATGGGAATATTATTTTGGTGATATTTAACTATCGATATGTTAAATTATTACTATTACAATCTTTGAGAAATTTCCAACTGCGCAAGCTGCGAAGTTGTGATAAAGGGGATAAAGCTGTGACGAGAAAAGGAAAGTGGGCACTTGCATGTTTCTTATTCCTGCTTATTTTTAATGGATTGGGGTTACTGGCAGTTTATTTGATTGGTAAATAACCAAATTGGACGGGCGGGGAATGAAGTTGATGACAACGAAATTAACAGAACCAATTTCAAAAAAATTACTTGCTGCTCTGCTGATTGTGGCCATTGGGGCTGAAATTATCCTTTATTTAACAAGGTACAGTACTTTAGCCAGCGATTTATACGATGCCGTCATGGTGGGCTCTCTTTTTGTCGGCTGGAGGATTTACCGGCGGCTTAGCAGCGTGCAGGACAATCAGAAAACGAAACGGCAGCGGATGCTGCAATTCACGGGTGCCTTCCTCTTTTTCTTTATCGGCAGCACCTTCATCAATATTTATTCGGGCTATGCTTTTAACGATTTTAGCGATGATTATGATCAATATGTGGCTGACTATACCGATTTGATGACGAATGAAGAAGTGGCCGCGGATGCCCAGGATCCCACGTGGACTTTTATTGATAAAGTTGATACGGTCGGCTACGATATTTACCAGGATTCCCTTGCCGGTTTGGAAGAGGTATGGAGACTCTCGTATATCATTTTACTGCTGTTGCTGTTTAAAAAAGTTTTCCGCCGCCGCTGGGAGAGCGGGCCGCGTGACATTTTCCTAATGATTTCTCTGTTTGTGACCTCGATTTTATTCGGGATTGACCATACCTTGGCAGTGGAAGAGCCATGGAAGATCAAAATTGGCGCGATTGTTACCTTTGCCAATATGGGGCTTTTATTCGGACTGATTCTCTTCTGGACGCGCAGCCTCTGGGTGACGGTCCTGGTTCACTCGGTTTACGATATCATGGCGACGATGTCCTGGTATTACTATGAATACTCCGTTGAGGTATTTGCTTTTGTCGTATTAGTGGTCCACATGATTTTGTTTGTTTTGGAAAAAAGGAAGCAAAGACGCTTGATGCAGCCGCCCCCAATACCCGCAGACTTGGCAGAAATGGCAGAATAATAAGCAGGGCTGACTCTATTTTTGGCAGAGTTGGCTCTTTTTTTAGGGGTGAGTGGGATTCCGCGGATTTTAGGTGGAATCCCGCGAACTTGTGGATTAATTCCGCGGATTTTGGATGGAATTCCGCGAAGCTTGCCCAGAATTCCGCGGAAAACCGCAATTATTCCGCGAAACCCAAAAATAACAAAAAAAGAGAGCCGGAAAAAGGCTCTCTAAAAACTATAAGTCATCTGAACTAATGGTTTCGGTCTTAAGCGAGTAATCTCTTAAGCCGGAGTCGGTTGCTTCAAGGGTATAGGTAGATCGATATACATTGTGTGCGCTGGGTTTATCCACATAATAAATGTTATACTCACTCCTGACGGTTACGACGAAACCGGTATCAGTGGTCTGCATATCAAGAACCTCGACACCAAGAAAATCTTCCGTGATCCCTTTCTCTTCTAAATGCGGAATGTATTTGGAAGTTTCCGCATAGCTTGGACCGTTTGGTGATAGGTAATCTGAAAGCATGCTGATATCACGGCTGTTAAATGCTTGAACAGACCTGGAAAGGTATTCCTCCATGAAGGATTGCATCTGCTCTTTTGGCGTTGCCCCTGGATATTGGGCCAGAACGTTCTTCACGCGGACTTGTGCCTCGGCTTTTTGTTTTTCCTCGGCAAGCTCTTTGAATTGCAAGCTCACTTCGCCTTCCCCGGTGATTTTAACCGTATTGCTTTTCAGGATTTTTCCCTCGCGGTCAAGAACCGCATATATTTCCACCGAACCATCTGTTGGCACCGGTCCGAAATTATCCAAACTGCCTGTTTTCATTCCGGTTTTTTTCCCGTTGGCATAAATGTCAGCATTGTCGCCGTTGGAATAAATGGTGACATATTTTCCGTCAAATTGGAGTTCAGTGCTGAGGATGTTTTCATTTGCTTCGGAAAAATCAACCTTTTTCTCCGTATTCAGAGTAGTAAATTTACCGGTGTAAACTCCCTTTAATGTAAGGTTTCCTGGGAGAACCTTAACGATGGCGACCTCTTCATTCGGCTCTTTAATCACTTTGCTGTTGCCGTTGAAGTAGACCTTCGTATTTTCCAAATTACTGATTGCTTTTACCGTGATCGGGTAAGCCTTCACAGCATATTGCTTATAAAGGAAAAATTTCTTTGGACCCTTAACGAGTGTTACAAGCTTATTACCTGCATCGTCGGTAACAGGCGAGAATCTTGAAACTTCAGCTTCCTGTTTCAGTTCTTTGACTATCAGTTTAAAATCGCTGTCCTTTGTTAAATAGGCAACATAGCCCTTCAAGGCGTCATCCGACAGCTTTGCATCGGTTCCCCCGGTTTGGAGAATATCCCGCAATTCTTTATAGTCCTTTTCATTAACCGCCTTTTCAAAGCCCTCGACTGCTTTTTCCGGTGTAAATTGATTTGACAAATAGAGATGGACGGCCAACAGTCCTGCAGCCAAAACAAGGACGGCGGCAAGGACAATTTTCATAGGGGTAGAGAGCGAAACTTTCACCCCTTGACCGGACCGATGCGGCTGATTTGATGCATAACCTGCAGCTTGTTCCGATCGGTATTGCTGGTCGGGTGCAAAATTTGGCGCTTGATTGGACCTGAACTCTGGTTCGGCCGTAAGAATTGTATCATCCTGATCTCTGCTTTGGGGCGGTGCAGCTACTTTTGTACCGCAGTTTTTACAAAATGCTTGCTGCGGCTGAAGCTGGTTCCCGCAATTTCGACAAAATGCCATTTCTACTTCTTCTCCTTCAAAAAATAAAATAACAAATAATTTCTAATCTAATATTAATACAAAATTATTTTTCATTAAATGATATTTTTTGTGGAAAAATGTTGGTAATAGAATAAACGAGTAAAAAAATGTTAAATGTTGTAGATTGGAAACAAGCTGGTCTTTTTTTAATAGATAGGTAAAATTGCCTTTATAAAAAGTGGAAAAAAAGTCAATTGTTTTTATGTTTTTTATTTTATTAAGATAAGACTATTATTCTTTAAAAATGCCGACTTGATTTTCTCCTTTTTGCAAAATATCAAGCAGGCATCCAGGCACATTGAGGAAATAAGTGGAATGCACTTAGTGTGAAAATGTCGAAAATTGCGAAAATATATCCTTCGATTTTCGAATTATCTATTGACCATAACTAGAAAAAAATACTAGAATTATATTTGTATATTCCGATTTTTCTAATAAATAAGGGGGGATCTGCCAAAAAATAGTTTAATAGTCTTATATCTTATGACTAATTTTAATAGGAGGGAATAGGTTTAATGATCAAAAAGAACTACAATAAGAAACGCAAAATTGCTACATACGCATTGGCGTCCGCACTAGTATTCTCTAACTTTGCTGCTGTATCTCCTACATCTGCTGCTGCCTACAAACCCGGAGACATTGAATCCAAAATACAACAATTAAAACAGGAGAAAACAAGGGAGTCCTTTAAAGAGCAGGTTAAAAATCTAAAAGCCGATCTAAAAGCCACCGATAAGGTCCGTGTCATTGTTGAGGTGGAAGGACAAACACCAGTTGAATATGCAACACAGCAGGGCAAATTATACAATCAATTAACTGAAAATAAAAAATCTTCAATCGTTGATAAGCTGGAAAGCAAACAAAAATCTGTAAAAGACAAGATTGCTGCCAAAGGCGTCAGCATGAAGTTCAAACAGAAGTATACTACTGCTTTCAATGGATTCAGCGGCGAGGTTGCGTACGGTGATGTTTCAAAAATTGAAGCAGTTGATGGTGTAAAAGCTGTTTACTTAGCTAATGAATACAGCCGCCCTAAAGTAGAGCCGAACTTAAAAACAAGCCATAATTTTATAGAATCACGCGATACTTGGACAAAAGCCGGATTTAAAGGCGAAGGCATGGTCGTTGCTGTTATCGATACTGGTGTTGACCCATCCCACCGCGATTTTAAATTAACGGATGTGACGAAGGAAGGCTTAACAAAAGAAGAAGTTGCGCATTCAGTTGCTGATAACGGTTTAAAAGGAAAATTCTATACAGATAAAGTTCCTTACGGCTACAACTATTATGATGGAAATGATACGATCCTTGACTTGGGACCTGGCGCCAGCATGCATGGCATGCACGTTGCCGGTATCGTGGCAGCAAACGGGGACGAAGCAAATGGCGGTGTTAAAGGGGTTGCTCCTGAAGCACAGGTTCTTGCGATGAAGGTATTCAGTAACGATCCTATATATCCATCCACATGGTCTGATGTGTATCTGGCAGCCATCGATGATTCTATTAAACTAGGTGCCGATGTTCTGAACATGAGTTTAGGGGATGTCGCTTCCTTCTATCAGGAAAATAGCGCTGAAGACCTTGCGATCAAGCGGGCCTCTGAAAACGGAATCGTTTGTGCGATGTCTGCTGGTAACTCCAATCATATTGGTGATGGCTGGGATAACCCATATGCCCAAAACCCTGATATCGGTGTTGTCGGTGCACCTGGCTTAAATCCTGATGGTATTTCCGTAGCTGCTTCCGGTAACGAAGCCTACCTATACCAGCATGACATCACGGTTGATGGTGTGGAAGGTTTCTCTGGTTTAGGTTTCGGCATTGACGACTGGACGAAGCTGGCAGCTGATAATGGCGGCAAACTGGAGTTAGTTAATATTACTGGATTTGGAGGATCAATTGAAGACTTCCAAGGTGTCGATGTAAAGGGTAAAATTGTTGTCGTTCCACGCGGCGGCGGCATTCCTTTTGCTGATAAAACTAAATATGCGGAACAAGCTGGTGCAGCCGGCATCATCTGTTGGAATGCCACAAATGGGTTCTTCTATGAAAATCAGGGCGGATGGCAGGTTCCATTCATGATGATTTCAAAGGCTGAAGGGGAAGCCCTGGTAGCTGCAATTGCCGAAGGTAAAACTACTCTTCATGTCAGCCAAACATCTAAAACTGAGGATCCTGTTATGGGGCGGATGACCGACTTTACTTCATGGGGAACAGCACCATCCCTTGAATTGAAGCCTGAAATTACCGCTCCTGGGGGCAATATTTACTCGACTGTAAATAATAATAAATATGAAGTAATGAGCGGTACTTCCATGGCATCCCCACATGTTGCCGGCGGTTCAGCCCTTGTACAGCAATTTTTGAAATCAGATGCCCGCTTCAGCAATCTTGCTGTTGCAGAACGCACACATCTGGCAAAAGTATTATTGATGAACACAGCGAAAACAATTGACGACCTATACGGTCAGCCATTCTCGCCTCGCCGTCAAGGTTCCGGTATGATGCAGACATATGGAGCGGTGACAACTCCTGCTTATTTTGTCAACAAAGCAACGGGAGAAGCCAAGGTAGAATTACGAGACTTCCAGTCCCAGCAATTTGAAATGACCTTTAAGGTGAAAAATATTTCTAATGACAAAACAGTTACTTACAATGTCGATACTAATGTATTAACAGACACCATTCAGGGTCAATACAACGCCCTGATTGCGGGAGATCTTGAAGGTGCGAAAGTGGATGCACCAAAAACCATTACAGTTGCTCCAGGGGAATCAAAAGATTTTACTGTAAAAGTTGATTTCTCAAGTGCTAAAATTCCTGGACTTGATGCAAAAGGCAATAAGACCCTTCTGGATTTAGCTGAAAACATTTTCGTTGAAGGATACGTAACACTAGCGTCTACGGACGAAGCTACCCCAGATTTAACGGTTCCGTATGTAGGATTCTATGGTAAATGGGATGAGCCGCAAATCGTGGATGGCTTTACAGCTCTTGGTGAGGAACGCTTCTTTGATTTAAAATATGAGCTTGGCGGCGGCAAAATTGATATTCCAGATGTTTTATCGGATAAAGATAATAACTTCACATCTGCTGTTCCTGAAAAGAACTTTATCGCTTTATCTCCAAATGGAGATGAATATGCTGATGATATGAATGTTCTTCCAGCATTTTTAAGAAACGCATCGGAAGTCCAGTTCAACATTTTAGACAAGGACGGGAAGCAGCTGAAGCGTGTGAAAGCAGAATCCGATGTTTACAAGAATGCATATGACGGCGGCGGCGGTTCAGCATTCTCTTATAAAGCAGACCGCATTTGGGATGGTAAAGTAAAAGGCGAAGCCGTGAAAGACGGATTATATTACTATGAAATCAAATCTGTCATTGATTATGCTGGAGCGAAATGGCAATCGAAGAAGATTCCGGTTTATGTTGATACAACGAAACCGAAAGTTGCGGCAACCTATGATCCTGAAAAACAAGCAGTATCCTGGGAAACTGCTGAAAATGGAACAGGCGTCGAAGCTTACGATATTTATGTCAACGGCGGGCATGCAGCAAAAGTCGATGGAAAAACAACTTCTTATGCATTTGGCGGTCAGGAAAAAGCAGTCCCAGAAAAGGCTATTGTTCAAGTTGTAGCTTCTGACTATGCAGGTAACTACGGCTATGACACAGCTGCTATCGGTGATGTTGAACTTCCAATCGTATTAATTACTGACGGGGAGAAAGATGCAAATGGCGATTATGTTCCAAACTCGCCAAATCCTTGGGGAGCTTACAGTACAAAAGAAGTTCCTGTTAAAGGTTTTGTTTCCGATGATATCGGCTTAAAAACATTGAAGGTAAATGGAAAAGAAGTTGAATTCAAGCAAGGTGAAGATGGCAAATTCCACTTCTCGACTACTGTAACCTTTGAAAAAGATGGATTGTTTGATGTGCAGGTGGAAGCGATTGATCATTCCAACAAATCCTTCTCCATCGCACGCAAAGTCTATATCGACACAACGAAACCATTGATCAATGTAGACGCGCCGGAAAGAGTTGATAAAGCTGTTGATAAAGTGACCTTGAAGATCAACCTTCAAGATAACTTCAACTACTTAAACTTCTATGTTGGCGAAAATCACGAGTTCGAAGTGCCGCTGGTCAGCCCAGTGGATGTATTAAAGCCATTAAGCAAGGATTATCAAGTAACCGTTCCATTGAAAGAAGGGGATAATACAGTTGTTCTTCGAGCTGTTGACCTTTCCGGAAATGAAACAGTGAAAGATTTGCATATTAACCGTGCTGACGAGGTTCTGAACGGCTGGGTTGAAAAAGACGGAGTATGGTATTTCTATGATGAAGACGGTTCTAAACACACTGGCTGGCTTTATCTGGAAGAAGAAGAAGGCTGGGGCGTAAATTACTACTTTGATGAAGACGGCGCTATGCATACAGGCTGGTTAGAACTTGACGGCAGCCGTTACTACTTCAATGAGTCTGGTGAAATGGCCACTGATATCACCTATGTGCCTGAAAACAAAAACTACTTCTATTTCGATGAAAACGGTGCAGCCCAAACTGGAATCCTAGATTTGTGGGGTGAATCTGCTTACTTTGATGCAAAAACCGGCTTATTGAAGAACAGCTGGAAGAAGGTAGAGGGCCATTGGTATTTTGCTGACAGAGATGGAAGATTACAAACTGGCTGGTTATATCAAGCTAACAAATGGTATTTCTTCGACAATTCCGGCAAAATGCAGACAGGCTGGGTAACCAGCGGCAAAACATCTTACTATCTAACTGAATCCGGTGCCATGGCAACCGCCTGGGCTAAAGTAGATGGAAAATGGCACTACTTCAATAACTCCGGTGTTATGCTGACCGGCTGGGTGAAGGACGGCAAGAAGTGGTACTACCTGGATAAGTTAGGTGCAATGAAAACTGGCTGGTACAAGGAAGGCGGTAAATGGTACTTCCTCAATAGCGGCGGTGACATGGCCACCGGCTGGAAGCAAATTAACGGCAAGTGGTATTACTTCAACAAGTCCGGACAAATGGCTTCCAACACGACAGTTGACGGCTATAAACTTGGCAAAGACGGAGCATGGATTAAGTAATATAGTAAAATAGTAATAATGGTGTCAGGCACCATCCGTGGACAAATTCACCTATTTGTCCACCTGGAAAGGACAGTCTTAACGGATCAGAGATTGTACGCCTCAGGTGGACAAATAGGTCTAAATGTCTTTCTTTGGTGCCTGACACCAATTTTTTGTTGAAAATTCTTGTCAAAATGAGAAAATAAAAGAGTACTATGTCGTTTATAGTTGTTTGAGAGATAAATAGAGTTAGTTTCATTGGGGGGAAAGGATTGAAGAAAAAAGGGATCTCTGCTTTTGTTTTGGCAACGATGTTGTTCTCGTCGAGTGTTTCGGGGGCACAGGCGGCCGGTTCATATACATGGAAGTATAAGAACAACAATTGGTACTACTACACATCAACAGGCAAACTTGTCACCGGCTGGGTCCAGGA
>CAYNUT010000025.1:0-36232 GCA_964400595.1 uncultured Neobacillus sp.
AACAACCGGACCCATAATCTGAAGAACGCGTCCTTTGTTCATCATTTTCCCTCCTAACTTACTCTATCGAAACCTCAGGGCCATTATTTTAAAAATAAAGCCCGTTCAAAAGCCGCACTGCCTGCGGCCATATGGTGTCAGGCACCAAAAATATTCTATTCTAAAGCTGCGGCACCGCCGACGATTTCCGTGATCTCTTGCGTAATCGAGGCCTGGCGCGCACGGTTGTAGCTTAATGTATAAGCATTAATTAATTCATGTGCATTATCGGTTGCATTTCTCATCGCCGTCATCCGGGCAGCATGCTCACTGGCTTTGCTGTCCAGCAGTGCACCGTAGATCAAGCTCTCTGCATATTGAGGCAGGAGAACTTCTAAAATCTCTTCGGCAGACGGCTCAAATTCATAGGAAGTGAGCTTGTGAGAAGTTGATATATCCGTTAAAGGAAGCAGCTTCTTCTCGGTTACTTCCTGCGAAATCGCACTGAGATAATGACTGTAATAGATATATAGCTCATCAAAAGTTCCGTCCGTAAACATGCCTACGGTTGAACGGGTTAAATCCTGAATGTCCATGAAGCTTGGCTGGTCGGAAACTCCGACAATCTCAAGGGCCACATTCATGCCGCGCTTGACAAAGAAGTCACGCGCCACCCGGCCGATGGCAATAATCGCGAACTCATCATTCGATTGATGACGGGTTTGAATTGTTTGTAAAACACGGCGAATCACGTTACTGTTAAAAGCACCTGCAAGGCCGCGGTCACTCGTCATGACAATGTAACCGGTCTTCTTAACAGGACGATGCGACAGCATTGGATGAATAACGCCGCCGGCGCCGATGGCAATCGAAGCGGTCACCTCCTGGATTTTCTCCATATAAGGAACGAATGCCTTTGCATTCAAAACGCCACGATTCCACTTGGCAGCGGAGGTCATCTCCATTGCTTTCGTAATTTGACTCGTCTTTTTCGTCGAAGTAATACGATTTTTAATATCGCGTAAGGAAGCCATTGGTTCTCACCACCCTCATTCAAAGAATGTACGGATTGGGTGTCAGGCACCACTCGTGGACAAATTCACCCGTTTTGTCCGCCTACAGTGGACACCACACAGAATCCCTGGAGGTGTCCTTCTGTGATGGACAAAAATAGGAAATTGTCTTTCTGTGGTGCCTGACACCTTTAAGCCGTTCTTAATGTTAGACCTGATTATTCGGAAGCAGCGAACGTCTTTTTGAAGGCGTTGATTGCTTCGGCCATATCTTCATCGGAAGGAAGATCCTTCGTTTTGGTGATTTGGTCTAACAAGTCTTTGCGGTTGTGGTCTAACCAGTTGTGTAGTTCAGATTCAAAACGACGGATATCCTGCAATGGAATATCATCAAGGAAACCGCGTGTTAAAGCATAAAGAATGACTACTTGCTTTTCAACGGCAAGCGGCTTGTGAAGGTCCTGCTTCAACACTTCAACGGTACGGGCACCGCGGGCAAGCTTCGCTTGGGTTGCTTTATCAAGGTCAGAACCGAACTGGGCAAATGCCTCAAGTTCACGGTAGGAAGCAAGGTCGAGACGCAAGGTACCGGCAACTTTTTTCATTGCTTTAATTTGCGCTGAACCCCCTACACGGGAAACGGAAAGACCCGCGTTAATCGCCGGACGTACACCGGAGAAGAAAAGGTCTGATTGTAAGAAAATCTGTCCATCTGTGATGGAGATAACGTTTGTTGGGATATAAGCAGAAACGTCGCCTGCTTGTGTTTCAATAAATGGCAATGCTGTGATGGAACCAGCGCCAAGTGTGTCGTTAATTTTTGCCGCACGCTCGAGTAAACGGCTGTGCAGGTAGAAAACGTCCCCTGGATATGCTTCACGACCTGGAGGACGGCGAAGTAACAAGGAAAGCTCACGGTAGGCAGATGCCTGTTTAGATAAGTCATCATACACGATTAATACGTGCTTGCCGTTGTACATGAATTCTTCTGCCATCGCAACGCCTGCATATGGTGCCAAGAAAAGAAGCGGCGCCGGCTGTGATGCAGAAGCGGTCACAACGATGGAGTAATCCAATGCGCCATATTTACGAAGTGTTTCAACGGCGTTACGCACAGTTGATTCCTTCTGGCCGATGGCAACATAGATACAGATCATGTTCTGGCCTTTTTGGTTCAAAATGGTGTCAATCGCAACAGATGTTTTACCTGTTTGACGGTCACCGATAATTAATTCACGCTGTCCGCGGCCGATTGGCACAAGCGCATCAATCGCTTTAATACCGGTTTGCAGCGGTTCATGAACAGATTTACGAGCCATAACGCCTGGAGCAACTGCTTCCACTGGGCGTGTTTTGGTTGTATTGATTGGACCCATACCATCGACTGGCTGTCCTAATGGGTTCACGACGCGGCCAATCATGGCCTCACCCACCGGTACCTCCATGATGCGTCCTGTACGGCGAACCTCGTCACCTTCACGAATTTCCGTGTAAGGTCCAAGGATGATAATACCGACGTTATTTGCTTCTAGGTTTTGTGCCATACCCATAACGCCGTTTGAAAATTCAACTAGTTCTCCGGCCATACAATTGTCGAGGCCGTGAACACGAGCGATACCGTCACCGACAGAGATAACAGTACCAACGTCGCTTACTTGAATTTCAGCCTGATAGTTTTCGATCTGCTGTTTTATCAGGGCACTAATTTCTTCAGCTTTGATGCTCATGAGTTTCACCCCTATCTACGAATCTTTGCCTGCAAAATTTTCCACTCCAAGCGGGGGTGCACCCATCGCTGTTTTTGAAAAATTATTCGGCTTCACCATTTACGTTTTCTTTCATTGCGGTGCCGTCCGAAACCCCGGCCACACCGCCATTCATCCTAACCTAACAACTTGCGTTCCAAGCGATTGAGCTTGCCGCGTAAAGAACCATCATATATACGATTTCCGATACGGATCTTCAAGCCCCCGAGCAAATCGGAATCAACGATATTTTCGATTTTTAGAGACTTCTTGCCGATTTTCGCTGCAAATACGGCAGATAATGCTTCACGCTCGGCATCTGATAACGCGCGAGTGCTGTAGACATCAGCCTCAGCAACGCCCATTTCGGCATTCGCGAGTTCGATATACTCATTTGCCACATGAATGATTTCGTCTTCACGGTGGCGGTCAATTAAAATCAACAGAGTATTTCGCACATAAACACTTAGTGAGGCAAAAACCTGGGTTAAAATCTCCTTTTTCTTATCAATCGTAAGCTTGGAAGATTTTAAAACAGCTTTAAGCTCAGGATTATATCCAATAACTTCTTTCACTACACGCAGTTCTTCTTCAATCACACCAAGAAGCTGCTGCTCTTTGGCAATTTGCAGGAGAGCCAACGCGTAGCGCTTAGCTACCATGGAGCTGCTCATCGCTTCTCTCCTGCCTCTTGAATATATTCATTAATGAGTTTGTCTTGATCGGCTGCACTCAATTCTTTTTCAATTACTTTAGAGGCAATCAATACAGACATGGATGCAACCTGCTCGCGAATAGCAGTAACTGCTTTTTCTTTCTGCTGTTCAATTTCAAGCTTCGCTGCTTCTTTAATGCGTTCAGCTTCTGTACGGGCTGTCACAATGATTTCTTCACGCTGCACATCCCCCTGCTTGCGCGCACTTTCAATTAAGCTTTGCGCTTCGCCGCGGGCTTCTTTTAACAGATTTCTTTGCTCTTCTAATAATTTCGCTGCTTCTTTGCGGCTGTTTTCCGCTGCAGAGATCTCATTTGCCACATGCTCTTCGCGCTGTTTCATAATGCCCATTAATGGACCCCACGCGTACTTTCTCAGCAAGAGCATTAACACAATAAACATCGCAAGCTGGAAAAGAATATCGCCATAATTGATCCCTTTTTCAGCGTGTTCTGCCGCACCTAATACAAGACTGCTTGTTAACACCTCGGGTTCACTCCCTTCAAGAGTCGTTCCATCTATCAAAATCCATCATTTTTATCTTAAAAATCCCACGGGTGTCAGGCACCATGTGATTTTTTCACAAAGGTGTCAGGCACCAATGGACATAAACGAATGGCGAAGGTTCTCAAATGATCTTCGCCATTTTTGATCGTCATTTGCGTTTTATTATTGACCTTGAACCATGAACGCGATAACAACCGCGATGATCGGAATCGCCTCAACTAACGCTACCCCGATGAACATTGTAGTTTGAAGCATACCACGTGCTTCTGGTTGACGAGCGATACCTTCAACTGTACGAGATACGATAAGACCGTTACCGATACCAGCACCTAGTGCCGCTAAACCAATTGCAATTGCTGCTGCTAATAGACCCATTTGTAAATTTCCTCCTTAAATGTATAAAAAAATTATAGTATTTGTTTGTTCATGGATATGAACAGAAAAATATTAATGGTCGCTGCTCACTTTATGAGACAGGTAAACCATTGTTAACATGGTAAAAATAAATGCCTGAATGGCACCGACAAAGACTGAGAAACCTTGCCATGCGAGCATCGGTATAATCGCGGCTAATGTTCCGCCTACACCGGTTGCAAGACCACCTGCAAGCAATGCCAGCAAAATTTCACCCGCGTAAATGTTTCCGTAAAGACGGAGACCAAGCGTCAGCGTATTGGCAAACTCCTCGATAATTTTGATCGGGAACATGAACCAGAACGGTTTGAAGAATTCTTTACCGTATGCGGCAGTTCCTCTCAACTTGACGGCATAGTAATGTGAAAGCCCGACAATCAGGGTTGCGAGCGTCAGTGTCACAATCGGATCGGCTGTTGGTGATTTCCACCAGAGCTTGCCGTCGATAACAACTGAAAATGGCAGTCCCAGCATATTTGCTACAAAAATGTACATGATGATGGTAATTCCAAGGACATGGAACCGGCCGCCATCTTTCCAATCCATCGTACTGTTAATGATGTTTTTCACAAAATCCATCACCCATTCCATGAAGTTCTGGATTCCGGTTGGTTTCATCGCCAGTTTACGCGTGGACAGAACGGCTATCAAAAAGACAATTACGCTTGCTACTGTAATCATCAAAATGTTCGCCAGGTTAAAATTGAGCCCAAGAAATGTAACTATTGGAGCTTCGTGATGCAACAGTATTCACCTCGCTTCCCCGCTATTTATGTATTTTTAAAGAATGAATAAAAAAATATATCATAATGACAATGTAGGATGTCATTAATCCTATAACCACACTAATGAGGTGAAGATATTCCGGATACCTCATTGAAACGATAACTGCCAAGGCTCCCGTCGCCATTCTCGAAAAAGTTCCGAGTGAGCGCACCTTTTTCCCCTGCACCACCATTTCGCCAAATTTCACGGTTTTTCGCACCATTAACCACAAATTAAAAAGGCTCAAACTAGTCCCAAAAATCAACCCTAAAAAGACTGATTGATAAGCTGTGAACCCCCAGCCAAGTACATAAATAGATAATAAAAAAAACATCCATCTTCGCTGTCGCAAAAACATTACTTGAAGTTCCGGCATGGTTGGTTTAATCTCCTGAAAAAAAATGGCGGATTGAAACAAACATCGAATAGATACCTGCCGACATCCCAATCAATAACCCAATGATTAAAAAAAGCGGCCGTGTGTCTAAATAGTTATCCAGCCATCTTCCTGAAAAAATGCCAATTAGAGTGGCTCCCACAAGCTGTGAGAGAATTGCGGACATTAGGGCCATCGCCTTAAATGAGTTGCGGTCTTTTTGCATATCATCGCATCCTCACCATATAAAATGGGAAACGGACTCGGGGTATTCGATATGCTGATAAGGGTGGATCGTGGCATATAAAAATATTTGAACATTATGAAAACCCTATCATTCAAACCCTTTGTTAGCATACAATAGGCACCCTTCAATGTCAATGAGTTTACGTGAAATTATCCACAAACAAATGCCTTATTTTCGAAATTGACATATTTTTTTGCACTATATGCACAGTTCAAATATATCTACAGGCAGCACGGGAGATTGCTTTCAGTTTATTAAAAAAATTGGCTCTGTTAAACTTTCTTTTTGATTGGAGCGAAAGAAGCGCCTTCCGCCGGCGGCACGGGAGACTCCTCGGCGCAATGCGCCTTTGGGACCTCCCTTTTCCCGAAGGGAGTCTAGGGCCTTACTCTTCAATCAACAAGGTGGGCAAAATCAACAATGAAGCCAAAAAATTAAGAACGAGGAGCCTTGCAGCCATTATTCCTCTATTTTTTCAATATTGATCATGGTTTCGATAAAATCCTCCCGGCCTGCTTTCTTAGCAAACACCTTAGCGAGATAGAGCCCAGGGGGCGGTAGTGCCCCGGCTCTGAATTCCTTGCGGATCAGCCCCTTCTTCACATCTGTCCTTGCATCCAGGTACCCGGCAAACCGGTAATCTTCAGGGTGAAACAGGGCAATTCCGAACTCCTCGGCACCGCCGGGCAGGTACACCTCATAGCGGTAGTGCCCCGGCCGGTCTCCTTCGGAAAAATCAAATCCCATTACCCTTGGATAGCCCGGCTCCTCAAGAACATACAGATATGGAATGTGGATCGTGCGGGATGCGGCCTGCAGGCGTAAAAAGCCATCATGGATTTTCCCTTTAAAAATTCGGGGATCAACCGCGAGTTCTATAGTCAGGTCTTTTGACTCTTTTGGCCCGAGAGTAAATGAGAGCGGAAAGCGCCACTCCAAACCCTCTGCATGCGGTGGGATGTCGAAGGAATAGCGCTGGGCCTTGGTGCTGATGTTTGAAACACGCAAGGCCGCTCTATGGATATTTCGTGAATCGGTTATTTTTCCAAAGCGGATGCTCCCGGGCGTGACGAGCGAATCCGTCTTGATTGCTTCATTGACCTGGATTCTTCCGGCCCCCTGTTCAAACGTGCTGTAATACTTGGTTTTGCCGTCGGCCTTTTTTACCAGCGGCAGGGCGGTGTTCATCAAGGCCGCTTTGATTTGCTCCGGCGTCCAGTCCGGGTGCGCCTGCTTAATGAGGGCGCAGGCCCCCGCGACGTGCGGCGCCGCCATGCTAGTGCCCTCGAGAGACAGGTATCCGCCCGGAATCGTCGAGTTAATGGCCACACCCGGCGCGACAATATCCGGCTTGATGTCCCATGTTCCCGTCACCGGCCCTCTCGAGCTAAACTCCGCAAGACGGTCCTTCTCTTGTGTAATCGAAAGCCTTGCAGCGAGACTTCTGTTTTTTAATTCCTTTTTTAAAAATTTACCCACCTCCTTTGATAGGGAACCTACCGGAATATTGATCGGCGCCTCTAGGTTTCCCATGAAGCTGCCGTTGACATTATTGTAAATAATGACTGCCTTCGCCCCCGCAGCCCGGGCGTTCTCCGCTTTTTCAGAAAAAGTGATGCGCCCCCGCTGGATGAGGACAATTTTTCCCTGAGCCTGCTTTAAATCCTGCTTCCTGCCGAGACCGCCGTCAACGCAATCAAACGTGCGGTCGAGCGCCCATGCAGCTGAGCCTTCCATAGGCTGAATGCGAAAATGACGCCGGATTCCTTCTATTAATAAGTAAGGAATTTCCATCGTTGGGGTTGAGGCTCCGACTGAAATGGCTTTTGCTGCGGTGCCCGGGGAGCCCACCGTCCATACATGCGGTCCGGAATTGCCGGAAGCCGCGACAGCGACAATCCCTTTATCAACCGCACGATTAAGGGCAAGGCTAATCGGCAGGTCTGGCCCGTTCACATCATTGCCAAGTGAGAGATTCATTATATCAACCTTGTCTTTGATGGCCTGGTCAATAGCCGCCAGAACCTGCTCGGTGGTTCCCCCGCCGCCCGGCCCAAGAGCGCGGTACGCCACAATTTTGGCCTCCGGGGCGACGCCCTTTATTTTTCCATTCGCAGCAATAATTCCAGCGACATGTGTGCCGTGGATGGTCGCTTTGCCCGCCGCCAGCGTCTCCATCGGATCACGGTCGTTATCGACCAGGTCCTGGCCGCCAGCATAGTTGCGCCTTAGATCCGGATGGGTGTAGTCGACGCCCGTATCAATCACCGCAACCGTGACACCTTTACCCGTTAAGCGCTCATTTTTTGCATCAAAAATGCCGCGAACCTCATGTCCGCCAATGATTTTAACACTTTCTTCCGTTTCTGCACGGTATTCTGTTACCGGCGAGATGTGAACAATTTGTTTTTGCCCGGCAAGACGCGAGATGGCTTCAGGGCTGCCTTCGACGGAAAAGCCGTAAAGTGCTTCGTGAAAGATTCGCCTTACTTTGATGTTTTTATAAGGACTTATCAGCTGTTTGATTTCCTGTTCGGAGCGGGGTTTTTCTATAATGATGATCGCAACCGTGCTGCGTGTTTGCTTCGGGATGGGAGGATGGATGAGTGTTTTGGGTGTTTGCAGCACGAGAAGCAAGGCCATTAGAAATTTCATCTTTTGCGGAGTCCCCTTTTTTCCATATGATTTCCTTTGGAGGGGAAAATATGCAATCGAGACAGGACGAAATGATGGCTTCGGAAAGTAAAGTAACGAAATCGGAAAGTATTTTGCGGAAAAAGGAAAGTAAATCCCCAATTATAGAAAGTAAATCGTCCATTTCGGAAAGTTTTTTGCGAAAGACGGCAAGTAAATGTTCAATCAAATCAAAAAAGGGCTTAACAAATTAAGCCCTGAAAAAGATGAAAAAGCCGAGCTTCCCCGGCTTTTTCAAGAAAAATTATTTCGTTCCAAACAAGCGGTCGCCGGCATCGCCAAGGCCCGGCACGATGTAGCCGTGATCATTCAACTTCTCGTCGAGTGCTGCGATATAGATATCCACGTCCGGATGCTCCGTTTTGACGGCTTCGACGCCCTCAGGAGCAGCAATTAAGCACATAAATTTGATATGTTTTGCGCCGCGCTTTTTCAAGGCATGGATGGCATCGATAGCAGAGCCGCCTGTTGCGAGCATCGGGTCGACGACAATAAAGTCACGCTCCTCAACGTCCTTAGGGAGCTTTACATAATATTCTACCGGCTTTAATGTTTCAGGGTCGCGGTATAAACCGACATGGCCCACCTTTGCTGCTGGAATCAATTTCAAAATTCCATCGACCATACCAATGCCGGCACGCAAGATTGGCACCAATCCAAGCTTTTTGCCGGAGAGGACCTTTGTCTTAGTCGGACATACTGGTGTTTCAATCTCAAAATCTTCAAGCGGCATGTCCCTTGTGATTTCAAATGCCATCAGGGTTGCCACTTCGTCGACCAGTTCGCGGAACTCTTTCGTTCCAGTATTTTTGTCACGTATGTAAGTAAGCTTATGCTGGATCAGCGGATGGTCGAAGACGTGTACCTTTGCCATAATAATCGCCCCTTTTTATTAATATTTACTTTTGCACCGCGTTTCATTTTACAGAAAAAAAATGCAATGAGCAAATCAGACAGTGGACCAAAAAACAAGTTAGATTTTTCAAAAAATCGACCTGCGTTATCAACGAGGTCGATTTTATTGGAGTTTAGTATTCAGGATAAAGCATGAATTTGCTTGTTAATGCATCAACTTGTCCGCGAGCTTCTTCAAGCTTCGCTTCATCATCATGATTTTTCAAGGTAAATGCAATGATCGATGCGATTTCGTCCATTTCTTCCAAACCAAAGCCGCGGGTAGTGACGGCAGCAGTACCGATACGGATGCCGCTAGTGACAAACGGGCTTTGTGGGTCGAAAGGAATCGTGTTTTTATTAACAGTGATGCCGATTTCATCGAGCACTTTTTCGGCAACCTTACCCGTCAGGCCGAGTGTTTGCACATCGACAAGCAGCAGGTGGTTGTCAGTGCCGTCTGACACGAGCTTTAGCCCTTCCTTCTGGAGACTTTCCGCTAAGCGCTTGGCATTGGCGATGATGTTGCCGGCATATTCTTTAAAGCTTGGCTGCAATGCTTCGCCAAAGGCTACGGCTTTAGCGGCGATGACGTGCATAAGCGGACCGCCCTGGATGCCCGGGAAAATGGATTTATCGATTTTCTTGCCGAATTCCTCTTTGCAAAGGATCATCCCGCCGCGCGGGCCCCTTAATGTTTTATGGGTAGTAGTTGTAACAAAATCAGCATATGGCACCGGGTTTTGGTGCAGGCCGGCTGCGACAAGTCCGGCGATATGGGCCATGTCGACCATTAGATAGGCACCGACTTCATCAGCGATTTCGCGGAACTTTGCAAAATCAATCTCCCTTGGATAGGCGCTTGCGCCGGCTACAATCAGCTTAGGTCTGTGTTCACGGGCCTTGGTGCGGACATCTTCATAATTGATGCGGTGGGTGGTTTCATCAACACCATATTCAACAAATTTATATTGAATGCCGCTGAAGTTGACCGGGCTGCCGTGGGTTAAGTGGCCGCCGTGGGATAAATTCATGCCGAGCACTGTGTCCCCATGCTCAAGAACGGTGAAGTAAACAGCCATGTTGGCCTGTGCGCCGGAGTGCGGCTGGACGTTGACATACTCTGCGCCAAAAATTTGCTTCGCGCGTTCGCGGGCTAAATCCTCGACGACATCGACGTATTCACAGCCGCCATAATAGCGGCGCCCTGGATAACCTTCCGCATATTTATTTGTTAATACGGATCCCTGCGCCTCCATGACCGCTTCACTGACGAAGTTTTCTGAGGCAATGAGTTCGATTTTGGAACGCTGACGGCCGAGTTCCTGTTGAATCGCTTGAAAAACCTGCCTGTCTGCTTGAGACAAATGCTTCATGATAAATCCCCCTTGTTTTTATGTAAACAAAACAGTTCGAAAATTCCATTTTTATTGTAGCATGTTTTTCGATAAATGAAAGATTTAAGTGCGGTCTGTGAAAATCTGGTTACAAAATCAATACAATATGCTCTTTTTTCCCGAAATTTACCTTGGCCGAGGTTAGGTTCATTCATGCCACGGTTTGGTGCCCGAAAATTACACTATTTCTTTTTTCGGACACCAAACGCCTTGCATTGTGACTTAAATTCGCCTGGTCCGTTTTTCAGGCACTAAACGCAGACCGCTGCCCGCCTCAGCTGCAGCTTGAATTCTCCTTCTTGCGCTCGTAAACGGCGCGCTCGCCGCCGATGAGTTTTGCTCTTGTTTTTGCCAATGTCACATGTGCATGGCCGACCGTTTTTTGCTTCACGCGAACCGGTACTGCGACATGTTTTAAGTGCATGCCAATAAAAGTTTGGCCGATGTCAATTCCGGCTTCTGCTTTGACGAATTCGACGACAACCGCATCGTCCATATGCTCAAAAGCATAGGTTGCCATAGCCCCGCCCGCCTTCCGGACAGGTACAACAGAAACCTCCTCGAATCCCCGCGCCGAAGCAACAGAGCGTTCCACCACCAGCGCCCTGTTCAAATGCTCGCAGCATTGAAATGCCAGATGGATGCCTGTTTCAGCCTGAAGCTTTTTCAAAGAGTGGAAAATCATTTCAGCGACCTCGAAGGTTCCGGCCGTTCCTATGCGCTCGCCGGCAACCTCACTGGTGCTGCAGCCGATGACTAGCAGCTGTCCGGATCTAAATCCAGCCTGCTCTTTAAATTCTGTTAAGATCGTTTCTAGTTCTTTTTCCCATTGATGAATCATATGCCTCGACCTTCCCGTTTTTTTAAGCCGAAAACTTTGCTTCAACTACGATGAGCTTTACATTGTTTTTTATAGATGCTTAGTTTCGTATTCGGTGATTTTGCCGACCCGGCCTGCATGCCGGCCGCCTTCAAACTCGCCGGTCAGCCAGATCTGAGCAATATCCCGTGCCAGTCCGGGGCCAATCACTCGCTCTCCCATAGCCAGCATATTGGTATCATTATGCGCGCGCGTTGCTTTCGCGCTAAAAGTGTCGTGAACAAGGGCGCAGCGGATGCCTTTCACCTTATTGGCGGCGATGCTCATGCCAATTCCCGTGCCGCAAATCAGGATGCCGCGGTCAAACTCGCCGCTTGCCACCTTCTCCGCTACCGGAAGCGCATAATCCGGGTAATCCACTGATGTCTCGCAATCACAGCCAAAATCCACATATTCAATCTTTAATTCGTCCAGCAAATTGGCGATTTCCTTACGAATATGAACACCGCCATGATCTGAAGCTAATGCCACTCTCATCTAAAAAACCTCCTAATAAATATGCAATCTGATTCTTATTTTGACACACAGCCCAA
Organism: uncultured Neobacillus sp.; assembly: GCA_964400595.1. Classification (GTDB taxonomy): domain Bacteria; phylum Bacillota; class Bacilli; order Bacillales; family Cytobacillaceae; genus Neobacillus. Next base: position 12,160 of record CAYNUT010000025.1, read on the forward strand.
AAAATATAAAGTATTCCGTGCAGACCACAGCTGTGTCCACCCAGCGCGGACAAAATACCCCGAAATGTCTTTTTGTGGTGCCTGACACCAAAAAATGACACCAAAAAAAGCCCTCTAATTTAAGAGAGCTTTTTTGCGTTCGCATGATTATGATTTGAATTTTTCGATGGCTTTTTCAATTAGCTGTTCGAGTTCCCGGCAGGTTTGTTCATATAGGGCGAGGTTCCCGCCGTAGGGATCGACCACGTCATGACTGTAGGGATTCTCCGTAAATTCCTTTAAGGAAAACACTTTCTCAGCCATATGAGGATAGTTTTGGCGGATCGCCATTTTATGCGACACCGTCATCGTTAAAATCAGATCAGCCCAGTCCACCTCCGCTCCCGTTAACAAGCTGGAACTGTGGTCGTGGGGGATCCCCTTGCTATCAAGCGCCTTTTTGGCATTCGGCGATGCCTCGCTGCCACTTGCGGCATAAATTCCAGCGGACTTTACTTCAAGCCCCTCGATCTTTTTACTTTTCAAAATCGCTTCGGCCATCGGACTTCTGCAGGTATTCCCGGTACATACAAACAAGATGCGCTGCATTGTGTCTGCCCCCCCTTTTCCCCTATTATAAAACAAATTAACATGATTCAAACGGTGCCATCCGTCCATTTTTTTCAAAAAAAGCTCTTTCTGGCACCTGGCCGGAAAAGACCGCCGGCCATATGTTCCATGCTACCGGTACGAAATCGCCTGTTTCCCCATTTGCTCCCAGCCGCGCTTGAAGGCACTGATGGCAACTTTGCGATTTTTCGTCACGGACAACGGATCATTGAAATAAATATACTGGCTGTCGTAGCCGGTGATAAGGACGCTGTGCTCTTTATAGGTGATGAAAATCTTCCCGCTCGGAGTATTCCATGTGTACCAATACTGCGACGGAACCGTATCAAACAAGGTATTGTTAATTACCCACACCGGCTTGCCATTATTTAAATATTGATAGATGGTTTCAAAGCTGCTGCCGGTAAAATCGACCACCCGGTTTGGCAGATACGTACCGCCCAGCTCCGCGATTGGTCCGTGGTAAACCCCAAGCCCCGGTTTGTTAAACGAATACATATCTCCGACAAAGCCGTCATAAGGGTTGCCAAAGTAGACTTGTCCGTTTTGTTTGGAGTAAGGTGTCGGGTCCCTTCGCACCTGGGATGCGAGCGTCATTTTGTTCGTCTTCGCTCCCGCCTTTTGCAGCATCATCGCAAGCGAAGTCACTTCACAGCCTCGCGGCAGCTCCGGCATTTGCGCAATTAATGGAGCATCCAGCAGCACAGAGGAAACCGCCCCGCTTTTTCCAAGATAAAATTTGTCTTTGCCGCTCTGAACCCAGACAGCAGTTTTCATCGTCCCGTCATTATTCAGGAAGTACCACTTGCCGCCGTCAGAAATCCAGCCGGTCGCCATTGCTCCATTGGAAGCCAGATAATACCATTTATTGCCCGATTGCAGCCAGCCCGTCTTCATGGAGCCTTGTGCATCTAAATAATACCATCTGTTGCCATCTTCCACCCAGCCGGTTTTCATTTGCCCCGTGCTGCTCAGGTAATACCAGGTGCCTGACACCCGAACCCATCCCGTCTGCATCACACCTTCTGCGCCCATGTAGTACCATTTTCTGCCGTCAAATGCCCAGCCGGTTGCCATGGCACCGTCATTTTTTAAAAAATACCACTTACCGCTATCTAGTAACCACCCAGTTTTCATGACACCCGTTTCAGCGAGAAAATAGCGCGAACCGTTATCGGTGATCCAGCCCGTTGCTTTTTCGCCATCTGGTCTGTAAAAATACCAAAGGCCGCCCGTCTTTACCCAGCCGGTTTGGGCCACAAGCACTTCCAGTGAATATGTATGGCTTTCGTCAGATGCCGTCACTTTAAGGGTGGAATTCGCCGGCTGCTTGGCAATCGGCACGTTAAACATTCCTGCCTCATCTGCTTCTGCTGAACCCGCCAGTCCCGTTTTACTTTCCACCGTTATTTTCGCCTTTGCCATCGATTTTCCTTTAATGACGGTCGTTTGGTCGGTTACTTTTTCTAAAAACTGTATTTCCTTGCCCGTCGTGATTGTTTCAGCCAATGCCAATCCCGGGAAAAGAGAAAAAGAGATTACAATTGAACAAATAAGAATTTTTAACCAAGATTTTTGATACACTGCTGTCCACTCCCTGTAAAAAAACTTCTCTCTATTTAATAGAATATACTATTCTAGTAAAATAGTGGAAGCATTTTACCAAAAAGGAGTAAGAAGTTTGATGCCGAATGCGAGTAAAATAGCCCCGCCGAGCGCCTCACTGTAGGACCCGAGCCAGCCTTGGACCTTTTTGCCGAGCAGGAGCCCCGCCCATGTTTGGATGGTTGCGACAATTCCAAAGGATAAAACGACCAAAAGTGTTTTGGCGCCGTATATCCCTAACGTCAAGCCGACTGATAAGCTGTCAAGGCTGACGCTTAGTGCGAACAAGAACAAGCCGAAACCAACCGGTGTAATGACCTTTTCCTCGCTCTTTTTAAGGCTGGCCCATACCATTTGCGTCCCTAATATGAATAAAAGCAAGCCGCCGATAAACGTGGCAAACGCTCCGAATTTTTCCGATAGAAATTTGCCGGCCACAAGTCCGACAAGCGGCATCCAGACATGGAAGAAACCAATTGTAAGGCCAATTCCAAAAATTTTTTTCAGCCGCAGTTTGTACATTCCCATGCCAAGGCCCACTGAGAAGGCATCCATCCCCAGCGCGGTTGCCATTAATACGAGTGTTACAATTTCCCCGACCATTTCTGACATTCATTACACGCCCCCTTGGACTAACTATTTCAACATATGCACGTCCAAGCGGAATTAGAAGTTAGGGGCGGCCCGGCGTGAAAAACAAAAACACCAGATTTCTCCCTGCAGTACAACAAGAAGTATCTGGTGCTGGTTAATCTTATTTACGGGAATAAGTTTTGGGACCAACGGAGCAAATTTATTCTCCTCAGCCATATTCCCGGCTAAACAGGGCCAACGGGAATCATCACTTCCGCTCAGCCATAACCTTGTTCCCGGCAGCCTTTTGCAGACGGTTCATAATCGCATGCCCGACACCCGTACCCGGAAACATTTCACTAAGAATAATATCCACATCCATTTGATTAAACTTGCGGAGCGTATCATATAGCGCTGCAGCAACTGTCTCCAGTTCCCGGCGCCTGCCGCACGTGAGAACAACATCTGCTTTGTAGTCTCCTGCATGCTCTTCCGTCGTCAACACTCCGACCCGCAAGCCTTCCTCGTGTTTTTCATCGACCAGCTGCTGCAAAAACGCTCTGGTGCCTGACACCAAATAAAGCGGCGCCTCCGGTGCATAGTGCCTGTATTTCATTCCTGGTGCTTTCGGCCTCGCTTCTTCATTTAATAATGCCGGGTCGATGCGGACCTCGCCGATCACGGACTCCAGCTGCTCCTTTGTCACGCCGCCCGGCCTTAAGATGACCGGGATCTGTTCGGTGCAATCGATTACCGTTGATTCCACGCCCACACCAGTCGAACCGCCGTCGAGCACTCCGGCAATTTTCCCCTCTAAATCCTCGAGTACATGCGCCGCACTTGTCGGACTTGGTTTCCCGGAGCTGTTCGCACTCGGAGCAGCAATCGGCAGCCCGCACGCTTTGAACAGCGCCAGGGCCACAGGGTGATCCGGCATCCGTACCGCAACGGTCGTAAGCCCTGCTGTCGCTTTTTCCGACAGAACGCCATCTGCCTTTTTAAAAATAATCGTCAGCGGCCCCGGCCAAAAGCTATCCATCAATACTTCCGCCTTTGCCGGAATTTCCGCAACAAACCGCTGCAGCTGGGATTTTTCCGCAATGTGAATAATTAACGGATTATCCCCCGGACGGCCCTTTGCAGCATAAATTTTCTCGACCGCCTCGTCACTTTCAGCATTTCCTCCGAGGCCGTAAACCGTTTCCGTCGGCAGGGCGACCACTTCATTTTCCTTCAGCAAATTGGCTGCATCCACAACATGTGGATTACTTTCTAAATTATCCACATACTTATCCACTTTCCAAACCATTGTGTTCATACTTATCCACCTTTATCTACAATGCGCCTTTATCGAATTTTGACAAATGAAGGCGCATGGGACTGCAATTTTTCTGCTAATACGTTTGAAAGTATAAAAGAAGGTGGGCATAAATACAAGTTTTATCCACAAATTGTGCATAAGTTAGAGAAAAAAGTGGATAACTTTGTGGATTAATCCACAATTTATAAGGAGAGTTTTAAAAATAACGAGTTATCCACATTAAAAACGTGTCGAATGTGTTCTGACTGAGAAAACTCCTCCGGCAATTCATCCCGCTCCGCCCGTCGAAAGCCCATCAATTCAAAAAATGGCAGTGCTTTGCTCTTGTTTGTTGCCAAAAATAAACTTCTCATCCCTCTTTCTTTCGCCAATCGCATCACTTGTTCAAACAAAACAAAAATTTCCTTTTCAGCCAGTTCCGGCGAAACTACGAACGAACGCAGCAGCCCAAACTCCGCAAAAAACTCCATTCCGAGAGAACCCTTTAGCGTGCCGTCTGCGTCTTCCACAAGCAAAAAGCTGCCTGCCGTTTCCTCCCTTAGTCCATCTGTCCCCAGCCCCGCCCTTTTTAAAAACTGCTGCAAACGGCCTAAATCCTCTTTGCCTGCCTTGCGAATTAATGCCTGCATCCTCATCCACTCCATTTTTTCAGATTCTACTCTATGAATATGAATCGATAGAAAAAATAGAACTGGACACTGCGCGAATCTATTAAATTTTTCCCGCTAGAAAAATTTTTGCAAAAACGGCATGATTTTTCGGCACTACGCTCTTTTTTCGCAATAATAAAACCAGCTCCACACTCGGAACTGGCTTAGTCAATTAGCTTCTTCCACATCTCTACAACGAAAAACTTCACTTTAACCGGCTGTTCATCCTCTGCAGTGTATAAGGGCGCTTCTTTTATATGCTTTTTGGGAGCAGCCTGTGGTGTTTCCTCTTCGGCTTGTACTGTTTTTTGGTCATCTTCTCCTGCCTGCGGCTTGACCTCAGCTGCCTTTTCCTCTTCCACTGAATGATCCTTTTCAGCAGGCTGCATCGTCACTTCCGGCTTGTCCTCCACCTTCGCCGCTGCGGTTTCTGCTTTTACCTTTTTCTTTTCATCAAAACCATCACTGACCGCAACTCCATTTGAAAAATCAAGGAAACAAAGCGGCGGGTAAAGCACACACCACCAATTCGCCCCTTCGCCGCTGCCGAGTGTAATCAATACCGCCTGATACTCACCCGCCGGATATAAATACTGGCCGTAAAGCTTGGTCGGAAACTGAACCTTCCCAAATTCGACCTTCACCGGCTGATCCGAACCATGCTCGCGGACTACTTTTTCGGCAGTCTCCTGAATCTCCGGAAGCTTTCCTTTGATGACGGCTCTTGCTTTTTCCATCGACGTTAAATCCTGCACCCATAGCGTGATTTTGGCATTAACTGCATCCCGCACCTTCCGTTTAATCGCCTGATCTTTTGTAAAATCGCTGTTTGCAAGAATTCTGAGGCGGATCGCTTCCCCCGGAATTACAATCGATTCCTTCTCGGCCGCCTCTGTTTTTGGCATATATAAACTCAATATCGTACCTAACGATAAAACAATCATGTAAGCCCAAACTGTTATTTTCATTCTCATTTCCAGCACCGTCCCTTCGCTATCATCATTGTGGACAGAATGCCAGAATCTTAAACTAGTAAATTTTAATATATTTTTTTGAAAAGCGGGAAACACCCGTTTTTGCTTTTTAAGAAAAAAAGCCCCGGGATCTACGCCCCGAAGCCAATTTCGGCAAACACCATCCGGTCCTTGCCATTAATATCGTTGACAACCTCAACCTTCACTTTCTCCGCGAAGGTTTGTTGAAAAAGCTTCGCTACCGCTTCGCCCTGGCCGGCTCCAATTTCAAAACAAACGAGCGCGTGCGGTGCAAGTACCCGGGGCAATTCCACCATAAAACGGCGGTAAAAATCAAGGCCGTCCTCCCCCGCAAACAGAGCCCGGTGCGGCTCGTGCTCCGTCACTACTTCAGACATCCCTGCGATATCCCCCAGCGGAATATACGGCGGATTCGACATCACCACATCCAGCCGCTCCCCCCGCTCAATAAACGGCCTCAGCAAATCCCCCTCAAGGAAGCGTACATCTGCATTAAGCCGCACCGTATTCTCCCTCGCCACCTTCAATGACGCAGGGGAAATATCGGTGCCTGACACCACAAAAAGACATTTCGGCAATTTGTCCACCTCAGGCGGACACTCACCCTCTAGTTTCATGGTGATGGCAATGGCGCCGCTCCCGGTGCCTACGTCGGCGAGTTGGATTTCCTGTTGACGGCCGTTTTCGAAAAAGAGCCGCTTGATTCTTTGGAGCGCCCCGTAAACAAGCTCCTCGGTTTCAGGCCTGGGAATCAGAACGGCGGGACTGACCGTAAATTTCCGGCCGTAAAAATCCTCGGAACCGATAATATATTGAACGGGAACGCCGCGTTTGACATGTTCGTGAACCGCCATCTCAAAGGTCTCCCAAACCCCGGACTCCAACTCCTCCTGCATGCTGGCAAACAGCTGCGTCCGGGATAGGCCTGTAAAATGCCGGAGCAATAGCTCACCAGCGTTTTCATCCCGCTCAGCCTCGATTAAAAAAGAAGAAGCCCATTTCAGAGCTTCGAATACTTTTTTACTCATTTGAGGCACTTTCCAATCGTTTCGCCTGATCATCGAGAATCAGAGAGTCAATGACTTCATCAAGTTTGCCTTCAAGCACCTGGTCAAGCTTTTGAATCGTTAAGCCGATGCGGTGATCGGTCACCCGGTTTTGCGGGAAGTTATAGGTGCGGATTCGCTCAGAACGGTCACCTGTACCAACAGCGGATTTCCGTACCTGGTCGTATTCCGCCTGTGCTTCCTGCTGGAATTTATCATACACACGTGCACGTAAAACCTTCATTGCCTTGTCTTTGTTTTTATGCTGCGATTTCTCATCCTGACACGAAACCACAATGCCCGTTGGAATGTGCGTCAAACGAACAGCTGACATCGTCGTATTAACGGACTGTCCGCCGGCGCCGCTAGAGGCAAACGCATCAAAACGGATATCCTTATCATGAATTTCAATTTCCACTTCTTCAGCTTCCGGCAAACACGCAACCGTCGCCGTAGACGTGTGAATCCGGCCGCCAGATTCGGTTTCCGGCACACGCTGCACACGGTGAGCTCCATTCTCATACTTCAATTTGGAATATGCACCCGTACCATTAATCATAAAAATAATCTCTTTGAAACCGCCAAGACCAGTCGGGTTCGCATCAATAACGTCCGTTTTCCAGCCCTGTGCCTCTGCATAGCGGCTGTACATGCGGTAAAGGGTTCCAGCAAACAGTGCCGCCTCTTCTCCGCCGGCTGCACCGCGGATTTCAAAGATTACGTTCTTGTCATCATTCGGATCCTTTGGAATCAGCAGAATCTTCATTTTTGCTTCTAATTCTTCAATTTGCGATTCCAGCTCGCTGACTTCTTCCTTCACCATTTCACGCATCTCTGCATCCAGCTTTTCATCCAGCATGGCCTTGGCATCCTGGAGCTGTTCGCGCGCCTCTTTGTATTGGCGGTAAGTTTGTACAGTTTCTTGTATATCAGCTTGTTCTTTTGAATATTCACGAAGTTTTTTTGAATCATTAATTATTTCCGGATCGCTTAAAAGTTCATTCAACCTCTCATAGCGATCTTCAACGGATTGAAGACGATCAAACACAGATATTCACCTCAAGTTTTAGTCCATAACATTCTAATTATAGTATAGGTAAAATCCGCCGTCAAAAACAATTTCGCGGGGGAAAATACCTTATTTTTTCAAAGGAGCTGGTAAAGCTCCTTTTTGATTTGGAGCGGGAGGCGCTCGACACCTGCGGGAAGAATGGGTTCCACAGGCGCATCAGGGCCGAGGAGGCTCTTAACAAGCCCCGCGGAAAGTAAATTCGTCAAAAAGGAATGTAAGTGCCGGAAAAAGGAAAGTATTTTTTTAAAAGCGGAAAGTAAACCACCTATTTCGGAGAGTATTTTTTAAATATGGGAAAGTAATCAATTCTGGGAACGATATTCATCAAAAAAACATGCCCTGATATCAGAGCATGCTATCTTCGGTCTTCCTGTACTCTTACTTCTATATGATAACGAGGCAGAGCCTGAACTAATTTTTTATGAAGGCGCGCCTCGGAACCAATTTTGTCACGGTCTGAGAACATGCCTTTTTTATAAACAGAAACCCACATCCGGTCGCCATTAATCCAGACTGAATCGGTCACAAATTCATTTGTGTCTGCAATGACTTTTTTTGCCTTGTCAATATCATTGCCGTGATTGCCGGCACCAGCTTCCCCGCCGCTTCCCGTTCTCTTTAGATCAAGAAAGTTCGGATTTTGATTGGTGATGTCATCCTCCACCAGATGCTGCTGGTCCTTCCCGCGATTGGACATAAAATTGGGAGTACTTCGGTCGTTTCTTAGATCATAAGCAGTATCGTTATTGGCACTGCGATTGCCTTGGCAGCCCCCTAAGGCCATCATTAACAGCATGATAAGAGGAAAAAACAAATACCTTTTCATTCAGCAAACACCTCCCATTACTATCATGTCCGCTCAAATGCTAAACTGGGCGAGTGAATTGTTTCCACAAAGACTTGGCGCTGTCCGAATCCCGCGGATTTCTGCGGTAATTCCGCGGAAAAAGCTAATTATTCCGCGAAATCTGCAAACATTTCCGCCAACTTTTCCAAAAATTCCGCGGAAAACATCTTTTATTCCGCGAAACCCCAAAATCCCCACAAAAAAACTGCCCAAGAGCTTCCCTCTCAGACAGTTTCATCGTAATATGTCCACCCACGGCGGACAAAAACCCCCAAAATGTCCACGAATGGTGTCAGGCACCATTGAAAGGCACCACTGAAAGGCACCACTCCAACTCACCTCCGCAACACACCATTGCAATGCGCCGCTAAAAGGCGCTATTGCAAAGATACGATTATGCTTCTACCGGGGTGCGGTAGGTAGCGGTTTTGGGGACTTCGTGGTGGTGGCGGCAGCGTGGTTCGTAGGCTTCGGAGGCACCGACCAGGATGATTGGATCGTGGTAGGAGGCCGGGCGGCCATCGATTAAACGCTGCGTCCGGCTGGATGGCGAGCCGCAAATCGTGCACACTGCCTGGAGCTTTGTCACAGTTTCTGCGATAGCCATCAAAGCCGGCATTTGTCCAAACGGTTCGCCGCGGAAGTCCATGTCAAGGCCGGCACAAACAACACGGTGGCCCCTGTCGGCAAGCTGCTGCACAACCCGTACAATGCCTTCATCAAAAAACTGCACTTCATCAATCGCAATAATATCGATATCTGCTTCGACATGATGAAGAATTTCAATCGAATGAGAAATCGGCTTCGCTTGAAAGGAAGATCCATTATGGGATACGACAGATTGATCGTGATAGCGATTATCAATTTTTGGTTTAAATACAGCGATTTTTTGTTTTGCAAATTGAGCCCGTCTGACTCGGCGGATCAATTCCTCTGATTTTCCAGAAAACATACTACCGCAGATAACCTCAACCCATCCGATCTGCTTCATTAAATACATAAACGGTGTCTCCTCTCTATATACGAAACCTGTAACATAATCATTTACTGTTAGTTAGTATTTCAAATTTACTCAATAAAAAACAGGCAAGTCGCGTTCCCTCTTGCCTGTTCCTTCACAATTACTGTTGCTTAATGCCGTATTTCTTGTTGAAGCGGTCAACACGTCCGCCAGCTTCAGCAAATTTTTGACGACCAGTATAGAATGGATGACATTCTGAACAAGTTTCCACGCGGATATCTTTTTTCACTGAACCAGTTTCAAAAGTGTTGCCGCAAGCGCATGTCACCGCTACTGTTTGATAATTAGGATGAATTCCTGCTTTCATTCTTTTCATCTCCTTCCGCCCTGAATCTTTCGAAACAGAGTTATCATGAAAATGCCTGTCTGAAACAAGCACGAGAATTACTTAAAACACACTGCACCCATTATAACAAGGGGTTCCTATTTTTGCAAGCTGGGATTTTTCGGAATGCCCAATACCTTTTATTAAATTAAGATCTACGGCCCTTTAATTCATCGCCAATCTGGGAAAAAAATTCTTCGTTCGACTTCGTTTGTTTTAATTTTTTCAAAAAGCGCTCGGCAAAATCAGGTGAATCGGACATCGATTTGCGAATCGCCCACAGTTTATCAAGATGATCCTTCGGAATCAGCAATTCTTCCTTACGCGTACCGGAGCGGCGGATATCCAGCGCTGGGAAAATCCGGCGTTCAGCAAGCGAACGATCCAGATGCAGTTCCATATTGCCTGTCCCTTTAAATTCTTCATAAATGACATCGTCCATCCGGGAGCCTGTGTCAACGAGAGCCGTTGCAAGAATCGTCAAGCTGCCGCCCTCTTCAATATTCCGGGCTGCCCCGAAGAAGCGCTTCGGACGGTGGAATGCCGCCGGGTCAATACCCCCGGAAAGCGTCCGGCCGCTCGGCGGAATGACAAGGTTGTAGGCGCGCGCAAGGCGTGTAATACTATCCATCAAAATCACGACATCGCGCTTATGCTCAACTAGGCGCATCGCCCGGTCAAGCACCAATTCTGCGACCTTGATATGGTTTTCCGGCACTTCATCAAACGTCGAGCTGACAACATCGCCTGCAACAGAACGCTCAATGTCAGTTACCTCTTCCGGACGTTCGTCGATGAGCAAGACAATTAATTCAACTTCAGGATGATTGGTCGTAATGCTGTTGGCAATTTCTTTTAACAGCATTGTTTTACCGGCTTTCGGCGGAGCGACAATCAGTCCGCGCTGGCCAAAGCCGACAGGTGCCACTACATCCATAATCCGGGTTGATAAATGCTTTGGCACGGTTTCGAGCTTCATTTGCCGGTTTGGATAGAGCGGCGTCAGGGCCGGGAAGTAAACCCGTTCTTTCGCCGATTCCGGGTCCTCGCCGTTAACGGCTTCGACATGCAAAAGGCCGTAGTAGCGTTCATTTTCCTTCGGCGGGCGGACCTTGCCTGATACTTTATCACCGTTGCGCAGGTCGAAACGGCGGATCTGCGACGCGGAAATGTAAATGTCTTCAGAACTTGGCGAATAGTTAATTGGGCGCAGGAAGCCGAAGCCCTCTGATGTAATAATTTCGAGGACGCCTTCCATGAAAAAATAACCCTGCTGCTCGGCACGAGATTTCAAAATCGCAAAAATTAATTCTTTTTTCGTTAATTTGCTGTAATAGGTCACTTTAAATTCCCGGGCAAGCTCATAAAGCTCCTTCAGCTTCATATTTTCTAAACTTGAAATTGTTAAATCCATGTGTACACCACTCTTTTATTTTTTTCAGATACTTACCGCTTTATTTCTTCAGCGGGGGTTGGCCATAAGATAGTAGATTAGAGGAATAATAAATAGAAGCGTTAAGAAATGAATAGAATTGCAGAAAAATGCAAGTAAAACAATTTCTATTTTACCCTCTGAGTAAAAATTTAATCAACTAGATTTTTCAGCCATTCAGAAATTATCGCCAAAAAAATCTTAAAACAGCTGTTTTTCAATCTATTAGTTGCCGGAAATTTTTGCTGGAAGGAATTCCTCTTGGAGATTTGGGAGTTTTGTTTAATGGTGTCAGGCACCAAATCGGAAAGATTCTGATTTGACACCTGACATCCTAATTTTATTTGATTACTAAATTTGGTTTCTTTTTCAGGCTGTGCCGTCCTTCGATGAAGCGGACGGTTCCGGATTTGGCGCGCATGACAATGGAGTGAGTGGAGGCATGAGAGCCCTTAAACTGTACGCCGCGCAATAGTTCCCCATCGGTTACGCCAGTTGCCGTAAAAATGGCATCGTCCCCTCTGACGAGATCCTCCATGCGAAGAACGCGGCTGACGTCTAAGCCCATTTTCTTGCAGCGCTCAATCTCGGCATCATTTTGCGGGAGCAGTTTCCCGATGAGTTCCCCGCCGAGACATTTCAAGGCAACGGCAGAAAGAACACCTTCTGGTGCACCGCCCGAGCCGAATAAAATATCGACACCCGTTTCATCGAAAGCGGTGTTGATTGCACCGGCGACATCTCCGTCATTAATGAGCTTAATCCGGGCACCGGCTTCACGGAGCTGGGCAATGATGTGCTCGTGGCGAGTGCGATTCAATACCGTTGCAACCACATCTTGAATATCCTTATTTTTTGCTTTTGCAACCGCTTTAAGGTTGTCCAAGACGGATGCATTGATATCAATCAGCCCGACCGCTTCTGGTCCGACAGCGATTTTTTCCATATACATATCAGGGGCATGGAGCAGGCAGCCATGGTCAGCAACAGCTAGAACAGCAAGAGCATTCCAGCCGCCGGATGCTAAAATATTGGTGCCTTCAAGCGGATCTACAGCAACATCCACGCGCGGGCCGTAGCCTGTTCCGAGCTTTTCGCCAATATAGAGCATCGGTGCTTCGTCCATTTCGCCTTCCCCGATAACGACTGTCCCTTTCATCGGAACGGTATCAAACACATCGCGCATTGCGGATGTGGCAGCGCCGTCGGCTTCATCTTTTTTCCCCCGGCCCATCCAGCGGGCGGAAGCAAGGGCCGCCCCTTCAGTAACGCGGACTAGCTCCATCGTTAAACTTCTTTCCATCTCTTCCCACTCCCCATTTTTCTCTTTTATTAAAAAACTACGTATTTTTTAAATGCTCAACTTCTTCTTCTGTTAACGATTCACGCCAAACAGTAGCGCCAAGGCCGTTTAATTTTTCAACAAGATTGCTGTATCCGCGGTCAATATGATCGAGTCCAGTGACTTCAGTGATGCCTTCTGCCATGAGGCCGGCTATGAAAAGAGCTGCACCTGCGCGCAGGTCGCTTGCCTTCACTTTGGCACCTTGAAGCTGCACAGGACCATTAATGATTGCTGAACGTCCCTCAACCTTAATGTTAGCGTTCATGCGGCGAAGTTCGTCAATATGTTTAAAACGGGCACCATAAATCGTATCGGTTACGACACTCGATCCGGCCGCTTTTGTTAAAAGTGTCGTAAACGGCTGCTGCAGATCGGTCGGGAAACCCGGATAAACAAGGGTTTTGATATCAACCGCTTTCATCTTCTTGTTTGAACCATCAACAAAAACCTGGTCGTCGCCGGATTCAATATGAACCCCCATTTCCCGGAGCTTTGCAATCAGTGATTCCAAATGCTGGGGAATGACGTTATCAATAAGAACTCCCTCTCCGGCCGCGGCACCAAGAATCATGTATGTGCCTGCTTCAATACGGTCAGGGATAATTGTATGGCGACAGCCATTTAGTGAATCAACACCGTCAATACGGATGACATCGGTTCCGGCCCCTTTAATTTTTGCCCCCATATTCGTTAACAGGGTGGCTACATCAATGATTTCCGGCTCTTTTGCGGCGTTTTCAATAATCGTCCGGCCTTTTGCCCTGACGGCCGCAAGCATGATATTGATGGTCGCGCCAACGCTGACGACGTCCAAATAAATGCGGGCGCCGCGGAGCTCGTCCGCACGTAAATAAATCGCACCTTGTTCATTCGTAACCTGAGCTCCAAGGGCTTCGAAGCCTTTAATGTGCTGATCGATCGGCCTTGGACCTAAGTGGCAGCCTCCGGGCAGGCCGATGACCGCCTTTTTAAAGCGGCCGAGCATGGCGCCCATTAAGTAATAGGACGCACGCAGCTTTTTCACCTTGCCGTTTGGCATCGGCATGGAAATCATGGAAGACGGGTCGACCGTCATTTCATCCTCGGATATTTGTACCCTGCCTCCGATTTCTTCAAGCAGGTCCTTTAAAATTTCAACGTCTGAAATGATCGGCAGGCCTTCTATCGTTACTGGCGATTCGGCTAAAATAGTCGCGGGAATGAGGGCAACAGCGCTATTTTTCGCGCCGCTGATGCGAACCGTTCCCTTTAACGGATAGCCGCCCGCAATTTTCAGTTTTTCCATTTTCGACTCCCTTCTGAGCCCTTGTGCTCGTCATGAATGAATGATCCGATGCTATTACGGCAGGCAGTTGCTCTCCCCCGGCCTTAAAAGCAGGCTGAGCGCTGTCCGCAGATTATCATATTGTAAAAAACGGGACTCTAGGTATATTTTTCCAACATAAAAAGTCAAATTCCGACATTTTGTCTACTTTATAGTTTACACGAAAAAATTATTTTCATGTATCCATATTAAAAAAATTTCACGAAAATGGAAAAATGCCGTTTTACCTATGCTTCGGTACGGGAATTCCAGTCTTTCAAAAATGCTTCAATCCCTTTATCGGTTAATGGGTGCTTACATAAGCCCATCAGCACTTTGTAAGGGATGGTAGCGATATGTGCTCCGCGCAGTGCAGCTTCTGTTACATGCAGCGGGTGGCGGATGGAAGCCGCAATAATTTCGGTTTCAATTCCGTGAACAGCAAATATGTCAGCGATGGTGGAAATCAGCTCTAAACCGTCTTGACCGATATCATCAAGTCTGCCAAGGAATGGCGATACATAGGTTGCTCCTGCTCTTGCCGCAAGCAGCGCTTGGTTAGCGTTAAAAATTAGAGTAACGTTTGTTTTAATGCCTTCCTTAGAAAAAGCATGGCAGGCTTTTAAGCCGTCCGGTGTCATCGGAAGCTTCACAGTAATATTCGGTGCGATAGCAGCAAGCTCCCGGCCTTCTCTAATCATGCCTTCCGCATCTAGAGAAATGACCTCTGCGCTGACAGAGCCCGGTACAAGTGCAGTGATCTCGCGCAGGCGGTCGTGGAATGAAACGCCTTTTTCTTTAGCAACGAGAGTTGGGTTTGTTGTCACCCCTGCTAATAAGCCAAGGTCATAAGCTTCGCGGATTTCTTCTAGATTAGCTGTATCAATAAAAAACTTCATGGACTTTCCCTCCATTTTTTCTTCTAAAATTTCTAATTTCTATTTACACACTGAAACCGCCCTTACACTAAGGGCGGTTTTCATTTTATCATAATTGCAAAAAAATACAAAAAGTGCCTGACACCAAATTAAGCGCGGTTTGAAGAACCGAATTCGCGTATTTTACCGATGACGGTTTCCTTGATGGCATCGCGGGCTGGACCTAAGTATTTGCGTGGGTCGTATTCGTTTGGTTTTGCAGCTAATACTTCGCGCACGACCTTAGCGGATGCGATTTGGTTTTCAGTATTAACATTGATTTTAGCAGTGCCTAAAGAAATAGATTTTTGGATATCCTTTGTTGGGATTCCAGTTCCGCCGTGAAGTACCAGAGGCACACCAGTCAACTTGCCGATTTCTTCCATTTCGACAAAACCAAGCTTTGGCTCGCCTTTGTAAGGGCCGTGAACAGAACCAAGTGCCGGTGCAAGGCAATCGATCCCGGTGCGCTTGACAAGCTCTACACACTCGTTGGGATTTGCATAAATAATACCTTCAGCAACAACATCGTCTTCCTGTCCACCGACAGTTCCAAGTTCAGCCTCAACAGAAACGCCTTTGGAATGTGCGTACTCTACTACCTTCGAAGTCGTTTCAATATTCTCATCGAATGGATGATGAGAAGCATCAATCATTACAGATGTGAAGCCGGCATCAATGGCTTCTTTACATTTTTCAAAGCTTGAACCATGGTCAAGGTGAATCGCCACTGGAACAGTAATGTTTAAATCCTCCATTAAGCCCTCTACCATTTTAACTATAGTTTTGAAGCCGGACATATAACGGCCTGCTCCTTCGGAAACACCAAGAATGACTGGTGATTTTTCCGCCTCTGCAGCCTGCAGGATCGCCTGCGTGAACTCAAGGTTATTTAAGTTAAATTGCCCAACAGCATAGCCTTCTGCTTTTGCTTTTTTAAGCATTTCTGTCATGGAAACTAGCGGCATTTCTATTCCTCCTTAAATTAGGTCGATATCATTTCGAACAAAAGGGTTTACCATGTTTAAGGATGTCCCTCTCATTTTCTAAATATGTATCACTTCCGAAAAGATATACAACCGTAAAAGTTCATATGTATCATATCAAAACAAAAAGAGAAATGCCATTAATCAAACAGAGTTTTGCAAACTGTCATAATGAAAGCGCGCCCATTCTCCTGTTTTCACTTTATCTATATAGCTTTTTTAGAAAATCATCAAAAAGAGATGCCTTCCCTTCCCAAAACTTAATTGGATTTTTGCGGTACAATATGCTTTCTGACGGCCTCACGGATATCATCAATATCAAACGGCTTCGCAAAATGGGTGATAGCTCCGAGGTTTTTTGCCTTCTGAATCATGTCCAACTCTCCATAAGCGGTCATGATAATCACACGAATGTCGGGATCGATGACCTTCATGCGTTTTAAAATTTCAATCCCGTCCATACCTGGTATTTTCATATCTAACAGGACAAGGTCAGGACGCTGCTTGGTGACTATATCAAGTGCCTGCACGCCGTTTGCGGCCTGAAACGTCTGATATCCTTCTTTGGAAAACACCTCATTTAACAAAATACGAATGCCGAACTGATCGTCCACGATTAAGATTTTCTCTTTTTTCATCATTCTACCTCTTCCCAGATTAATAGATTTCCTTTTCCTAAAAAATCCCTGTTATCCATTTGTTATAGTTCTACTTCTGTTAAAAAAATCCTGCCTGGATTCTGTTACGGAATGGTGTAATTTTGTGGAAATCTACAATTATTTTTGCTATACAAGAAAAATGTCTATAATAAAAGGGCGAAAAGGAGGATATGTATGCTAAAAATGTTCACGACCCAATTAACAGGTCTTTTAAAAAAAATATCCGAAACCGAAGAGTTTTCGTTTGAAGACGGGGCCAGGCTGCTTGCGCAAGGACCTGCCGGAGACGGAAGCATCTATCTTGTTGGTATGAAGGAAATGAAAGCGGTCGAATTTGAGGCTTTGGAGGGAGCGGAGCCATTCAAGCATGCCCGGAGATTAACGGATGCGGCTGCAGCTGACCTGACCGATGCCGACCGGGTGCTTCTCTTTTCCCGCTATTCGACCGATGATGAGGCATTAGCTCTTGCCCGCACTCTTCAAGGAAAAGGAATTCCGTTTGTGGCCGTATCCACTGTTGCCGAATCTTCAGAGGGCGAAGGCAGCCTGGCTGCGCTTGCAGATGTCCACATAGATTTACGGCTGACAAAAGGCCTGCTGCCGGATGAAATGGGAAATCGCTTCGGCTCCCCATCCTCGATGGCTGCTCTCTTTGCTTATTATGGCCTGAAATTCACCGTAGAAGAAATTTTGGTAGAATATGAAGAATAGCAAACAAGACCAGCTTCCAAAATAGGAGCTGGTCTTGTTTAGAAAAGAATAAAGTTTAACTTTGAGAATTGTCTAGCTGCAGCGCCTAGGCGCTCGGGGTCATAAGCGTGTCGCCCCTGAGCAAGGCGCTTCCGCTTTCTTATTGAATTGTTGCCTTGATAAAGTCGCGGAACAGCGGCTGCGGGCGCGTCGGCCTTGAGACGAATTCCGGGTGGAACTGCGAAGCGACAAACCATGGATGGTCGGTTAATTCAATAATCTCCACTAAACGGCCGTCAGGGCTCGTGCCGGAGAAAACAAATCCGGCTGCTTCCATCTCCTGACGATAATGGTTGTTAAATTCATAGCGGTGGCGGTGACGCTCATAGACCACCTTCTCTTCGTAAGCAGCGAACGCCTTGGATCCCTCGATAAGCCGGCAAGGGTAAAGCCCCAGTCTCAGTGTGCCTCCTAAATCCTCAACATCCTTCTGCTCCGGAAGCAAATCAATGAATGGGTGCTTCGTGTCAGGCACGAATTCTGCTGAATGGGCATCCTTATAGCCCAAAACATTTCGTGCGAACTCAATGGTCGCCAGCTGCATCCCTAAACAAATGCCGAGGAACGGTTTTTTTGTTTCACGGGCATAGCGAGTGGCTTCAACTTTCCCTTCAATCCCGCGGTCGCCAAAGCCGCCAGGAACAAGCACGCCGTCGACATCATTAAGCAGCTCCGCCACATTTTCCCGGGTTACGTGCTCAGCATTGATCCATTTCACTTCCACATCTGTGTCAAACGCATAACCGGCATGCTTTAACGCCTCAACAACCGAAATGTAGGCATCCTGCAGCTCGACATATTTTCCGACTAGACCGATGCGCGTCTTGTTGGACAAATTCAATACTCGGTCCACCAGCGCCTTCCATTCAGTCATCTCCGGTTCTTTCGTCACTAGTTTCAAATGATCGCAGACTATTTGATCCATATTTTGCTCTTGAAGCGCAAGCGGGATGGAATAAAGCGTATCGGCATCACGGCATTCGATTACAGCCTTTGAATTAATGTCACAGAACAAAGCAATCTTGTCCTTCATATCTTGTGAAACCGGCATTTCAGTCCGGACAACAATGATATTCGGCTGAATTCCGAGGCTGCGCAGTTCCTTCACACTATGCTGCGTCGGCTTTGTCTTCATCTCACCGGCTGCTTTAATATATGGAATCAAAGTACAGTGGATGTACATGACATTGTCTCCGCCCAGGTCGCTCTTCAGCTGGCGGATGGCCTCTAAAAATGGAAGCGATTCAATGTCGCCAACGGTCCCGCCAATTTCGGTAATGACGACATCCGCATTCGTTTCCTTGCCGGCGCGGTGGACCCGGTCCTTGATTTCATTGGTAATATGCGGGATGACCTGCACCGTGCCGCCCAAATAATCGCCGCGGCGCTCTTTTCTGATGACCGTTGAATAGATTTTTCCGGTTGTGACGTTTGAAAACTTGTTTAAATTAATATCAATAAAACGCTCATAGTGTCCTAAATCCAAATCGGTTTCGGCACCGTCATCTGTCACGAACACTTCACCGTGCTGGTACGGGCTCATCGTCCCCGGGTCCACATTTATATAGGGGTCGAATTTTTGAATTGTCACATTCAAACCTCGGTTTTTCAGAAGCCGCCCTAAAGATGCTGCAGTGATTCCCTTTCCAAGTGATGAAACGACACCGCCTGTTACAAAAATATACTTTGTCATGTATAATTCCTCCTCTAATACAGTTTGTACATTATTCAGATTGTTAAAGGATTTTTTGCAAAAAATTTATTTTTCAAAAGCGAAAAAACTCCATTCCGTTGGAGTTTTTTTAAAAATAAAAAGCGCTCCGCTTACACTAAGTAAGGGAGCGCATTGTCGATTATTTTGCAACGTTCCTTTTTTAAGGAGCCCAAACAAGATGATACAAGGGCGGGAATAAAAAGTCAACTGAAAAGCGACAAGATTCGCGTTGAACACTCGCAAGAATTTTATCCAGATTATTACAAATTCTCTTCTTCCTCTTCATCTAACTCTTCTTCCTCTTCCTCAAGGTCATCTTCAAGATCTTCCTCTTCCTCAAGGTCGAACTCTTCATCATCCTCGAGGACATCCTCCTCATCGTCTAACTCATCAAGTTCATCGAAAAGTTCCTCCTCGTCATCGAGCAGTTCGTCTTCTTCATCAAAGTCATCATTGTCTTCGAAATCCTCTTCATCCTGTTCATCGAATTCTTCAATGTCAAGATCTTCTTCATCGACAACCTTCTTCGCTTTTTTCTTCTTCGGTTTGACGGATGTCACTACTTCTTCCTCTGCTGTATCAACTGGATACCAAACGCGGAGACCCCAGCGATTTTCTCCTAATGAAATAAAACGGCCATCAATGTTAATATCTGTATAAAATTGTGCCAGGCGCGTTCTGATTTCCTGCTCGGAAATGTCCGCAGCAGCAGAGATCTCATCCACTAAATCATGGAAGGAGATTGGCTGTTTACTATTTTTTAAAAATTCGTAAGCCATTTCAATGAGGGATAGTTCTTGTAATTCCTCTTTTGAGTAATTTGCTAAACTCAATATTGGCACTTCCTTTCTCTATTTCACACTCTAATTAAGAGTGTTAACGGGCAATTGGAAGGAAATCTCCCAAAATACATATTCTTCATTATAAACAAATTCCTTCTGTTTATGCTAGTTCTAGTTGTTGTTTCTCTTGATTTTTTCGTTCCCGGAATCCTCGCTGCCTCTTTTTTTCTGTTCCTTGAGCTTTTTATATTCCATTACTGTCACGTACATAAAGAAAATTGCCAGAAGAAGAAAAGAAACAGCACCTAATTGCAGCTGGTATAGATAATATAATGGCCAGGCAAAAACAAGTAAAATAATGATGATATAGCTTACCTTCATATGCAGACACCTGCCCATAATCTTATGATGTATGTACGCATTATTGATTATATAAAATAAATGATATTTTTAATATCTCGAAAAAAAATTTTTTTACCCCAAAGGTGTCAGGCACCATGTGAAATTTTCACATGGCGCCTGACACCTTGCATTTACATATTGCGGCGGTACTGCCCGCCAACCTCATATAACGCCCTCGTGATTTGTCCGAGACTTGCGGATTTGACCGTTTCCATTAATTCATTAAATATATTGCCGCCGGAGATGGCGGCTTCCTTCAGCCGCTTTAAGGCCGGGCCGCACTCTTCAGCATGCTGCTCCTGAAAGGCGCGCAGATTGTGAATCTGCCATTCCTTTTCTTCAGTTGTTGCCCTAGCTAGCTCCATATTGTTCACTTCTTCCGCTGAAGGCGGATTCGGATTCAAATACGTATTCACCCCGATAATCGGCAGTTCACCAGTATGTTTTTTCATTTCATAATACATCGACTCATCCTGAATTTTACCGCGCTGGTACTGAGTTTCCATCGAACCAAGGACGCCCCCGCGGTCATTCAAGCGCTCAAACTCTTGGAGGACGGACTCCTCCACAAGGTCAGTCAGCTCCTCGACAATAAACGAACCCTGGAGCGGATTTTCATTTTTCGTCAAACCGTGCTCTTTCGTAATAATCATCTGAATCGCCATCGCGCGTCTTACTGACTCCTCAGTCGGCGTCGTAATTGCTTCGTCATAGGCATTCGTATGCAGCGAATTGCAGTTATCATGCAAGGCCATTAACGCCTGCAGCGTTGTGCGTATATCGTTAAAATCAATTTCCTGGGCGTGCAGCGAGCGGCCTGATGTCTGAACATGATACTTCAGCTTTTGGCTCCGCTCTTTGGCGCCATATTTTTCGCGCATTACCGTTGCCCAAATCCTGCGTGCCACCCGGCCGATCACGGTATACTCAGGATCTAAGCCATTGGAGAAAAAGAACGACAGATTCGGCGCAAAATCATCAATATGCATGCCGCGGCTTAAGTAGTATTCGACATACGTGAAGCCGTTTGACAGGGTGAAGGCGAGCTGCGAAATTGGATTCGCCCCTGCCTCCGCAATATGATAGCCGGAAATCGACACCGAATAATAGTTGCGCACCTGATGATCAATAAAATATTGCTGAATGTCCCCCATCAACCTTAAGGCAAATTCCGTTGAAAAAATGCATGTGTTCTGCCCCTGGTCCTCTTTTAAAATATCGGCCTGGACCGTGCCGCGGACGGTTCGCAATGTATATGCACGAACTTCCGCAAACTCTTCGGTTGTTAACACGCGTCCAAGATCCGCCTCCTTCCGCTGCACCTGCTGATCGATGGCCGTATTCATGAACATCGCAAGAATAATCGGCGCCGGACCATTGATGGTCATCGAAACCGATGTCGACGGAAGGCAGAGGTCAAAGCCAGCGTACAGTTTTTTCATATCATCAAGCGTACAGATGCTGACGCCGCTTTCGCCGACTTTCCCGTAAATGTCTGGGCGGTAATCCGGGTCTTCGCCGTACAGCGTCACCGAGTCAAATGCCGTGCTTAAGCGCTTCGCCGGGTCATCCTTCGATAAATAGTGGAAGCGGCGGTTTGTCCGCTCCGGCGTGCCTTCACCGGCAAATTGCCTTTTCGGGTCCTCCCCTTCACGCTTGAAAGGGAATACTCCGGCGGTATAAGGAAACGCGCCCGGCACATTCTCGCGGTACACCCAGCGGAGAATTTCGCCGTAATCCTTATATTTTGGCAGGGCTACCTTAGGAATATCAAGACCTGACAGACTCTTTGTTTTTAAAATCGTAATAATTTCTTTGTCGCGGATTCTCGTTACGAATTGGCCCGCTGCGTAATCTGCCTTTGTTTTTTCCCAGCCTTCCAATATCCGCTTCGATTCCGGCGTCAGCTTCGCCTCTGTTTCCCGTTTGACGGCTTCGAGTGCCGCGATGACGTTTGCGTCTGAGATCACTTCGATCGCACCCTCGAGCTGGAACAATTTTCGGGCGATATCTGCCTGCTCATCGGCTCGCTTATGATAGCCGCGGACCGTTTCCGAAATTTCTCGTAAGTAGTACCGGCGGTCGGCCGGAATTATTACATTTTGCTTTTCAACATGTGCCTTTGTTGAAAAAGAAGTCTGCCAATCCGTGTCCATTTTTTCATTGACTATTTCAATTAAGGCAGCGAATAAGGCATTCGTGCCCGGGTCGTTAAACTGGCTGGCAATCGTGCCGTAGACCGGCATTTCCGATGGGTCTTTTTCAAACAGCATGTGGCTGCGCTGGTATTGCTTCTGCACTTGTCTTAGTGCATCCTCTGAGCCCTTCCGCTCAAATTTATTGATGACAATAAAGTCGGCAAAGTCGATCATATCAATTTTTTCAAGCTGGGACGGCGCTCCGAATTCGCTTGTCATGACATACAGAGAAACATCGCAGATTTCCGTAATTTCTGCGTCGCCCTGGCCGATGCCGCTCGTTTCAACGATAACAAGGTCAAAGCCGGCCGCTTTGGTGACTGCTACCGCGTCCTTGATGGCGAGCGACAGCTCATTTTTCGACCGCCTTGTAGCAAGGCTGCGCATATAAACATTTGGCGAAAAAATCGCATTCATGCGGATGCGGTCGCCTAAGAGTGCACCGCCTGTCTTCTGTTTCGTCGGATCAACAGAAAGAATCGCGACCTTTTTATCCGGCAGTTCATTGATAAAGCGGCGGATTAATTCGTCTGTCAGCGAGCTTTTTCCGGCCCCGCCTGTTCCGGTAATCCCGACAACCGGAATTGTTTTTTCCAGCTGCTTCACCTGCTCGAGCACCCGTTCCGCTGCAGCCGCCGCTTCGTTGTCAACATTTAGCTCAGCGAGTGTTATCAGCTTGGCAATCACATTGACATCACCGGATGGCAATTTTTCGATTTGCTCTGTGATTCCTGCGGTAACCGGCGAGAAATCACACTCCTCTATCATAAGGTCAATCATCCCTTGCAGCCCGAGCAGCCTGCCGTCTTCCGGAGAAAAGATGCGGGCGATCCCGTACTCATGCAACTCCTTGATTTCACGCGGAATGATGACCCCGCCCCCGCCGCCGTAAATGCGGATATGCGGCGCCCCTTTTTCTTTTAAAAGATCATACATGTATTTAAAGTATTCAACATGTCCGCCTTGATAGGAGGACATTGCAATCCCCTGAACATCCTCTTGAATCGCGGCGTTCACGACCTCCTCGACTGAGCGGTTATGGCCGAGATGAATGACCTCCGCCCCGCTCGCCTGCAGGATTCGGCGCATAATATTGATGGACGCATCATGACCGTCAAACAAACTTGATGCCGTCACAAAGCGGATATGATGCTTTGGTTGATATTTCTTCATCCGTCTCCCCCTGTCTGACCCTTTTTGCAGCTGCTTTTTGCGGCAGCCCTTGTCGTCCGTTCTAACCCCTTTAAAAATTGACCCTAAGATACCTTCTCGTTACACTGTATTCCGCTTTTTGTGGTTTTTCGTGTAACTAGACTCCTTCTTGTTACACTCTAATCCCCTTTTTTGCGTTTTTCGTGTAACTAGACTCCTTCTTGTTACACTCTAATCCGTTTTTTTGCGTTTTTCGTGTAACTAGACTCCTTCTTGTTACACTCTAATCCGTTTTTTTGCGTTTTTCGTGTAACTAGACGCCTTCCTGTTACACAGTGATCCGCTTTTTTAGGTCCATTGCGCAGCTAG
>CAYNUT010000026.1:0-22150 GCA_964400595.1 uncultured Neobacillus sp.
ATTAAAAAGGAAATCGGCTACCTGCCGTCTGAAGTTTTTTACTATGACAATATGAGAGTTAAAGATCTATTAAACTATTCAGCTAGTTTTTATAAAAAGGATTGCAGTAAGAGAATGAAAGAGCTGGCGGAAATCATGGACCTTGATCTCCATAAAAAAATTGATGATCTTTCGCTTGGAAACAAAAAGAAGGTTGGGATTGTCCAGGGGCTGCTCCATGAGCCAAAGCTCATCATCCTCGACGAGCCGACGAGCGGTCTTGACCCGCTGATGCAGCAAAAATTTTTCGAACTGCTGGAAGAAGAGAATAAAAAAGGGGCCACAATTCTATTTTCGTCCCATATCCTCACCGAGGTGCAAAAATTATGTAACCGCGTGGCCATCATTAAAGAGGGCAAAATTGTGACCGTTGAAAAAATCAGCACTTTAAAGGAAAACAATTATAAAAGATTTAAAGTTGAAACGAAAACAGCACTAGACAAGAACTACTTCAATATCAGAGGTGTTAATAATTTAGAGGTGAACGGCAGCATCACGAGCTTTTTATTCAAAGGGGACATTAATGCAGTCCTGAAGAAAATTGCCGAAATTGAAATTACCAACCTTTGGATTGAAGAGCCGGACCTTGAGGAGATTTTCATGCACTATTATGAAAAGGAGGCCTAGTAAACTATGAATATCTTCATGCATGAATTAAAGGCAAATCGGAAATCGACGATTGTTTGGTCAATATCATTAATCCTGATGACCATTCTGTTTATGTCATTTTATTCAGCCTTTTCAAAGGATGCAGCGGAGTTCACAAAATTGCTGTCAAATTACCCGGAGCCAATTAGAAAAGCATTCGGCATCAATCTTGATAATTTCTTTTCGATACTTGGTTTTTACAGCTATCCGCTCAGTATTATCACCCTTTGCGGGGCAATTCAGGCGATGAATCTGGGCACAGGCATTGTCAGCAAAGAGGTCCGCGAAAAAACAGCCGATTTTCTCTTAACAAAGCCAGTTACTCGTGCCAGTGTTTTGTCTGCAAAGCTCCTGGCAGCACTGGTTTCCATTGTCATAACGTTTGTTGTTTATTTTGCGGGGGCTGCCATTACGGCTACCGCAGTAAAAACGGAAGACTTCAGCATGAAAATATTCTTTCTGCTTTCGCTGACGGTGCTGATGGTGCAGTTAATTTTTCTAGCGATTGGAATCATTTTCTCGGTGATCATACCGAAAATCAAATCTGTCCTGACCGTGTCGCTTGCGACCGTCTTTGCTTTTTACTTTTTAGGAATGTTTAGTGCAACATCTGATGAGGAAGCGAAAAGATATTTATCTCCTTTTAAATACTTTGATGCAGCGTATATCATGAAACACTCGAACTACGAAGCGTCCTTTTTGCTGACAGGAGCGGTCATTTTGATTGTGGCGATTGCAGCAAGCTATTTCATCTATGCCAAAAAGGATATCCATGCGGTTTAATGAAGGGGGGATTCGACAATGAATATATTTTTAAAAGAATTGAAGTCACACCGGAAATCGCTCATTTTTTGGTGCATTGGTGTCTTCCTTATGGTTGCTTCAGGAATGGGGAAATATGAGGCGTATAGGTCTTCGGGTCAATCGATGAAAGATCTGCTCAAGGATATGCCCAAATCATTGGCGGCAGTATTGGGTTTCAATGAATTGGATGTGTCCAAGGCGAGCGGCTACTACGGATTGCTGTTTCTATATTTGCTCTTGATGGCTACCATCCATGCCGCGATGCTCGGGGCGACGATCATAGCCAAAGAAGAGCGGGACAAAACGTCGGAGTTTTTATTTGTAAAGCCAGTTTCTCGGAATAAAATCATAAGTGCCAAACTTTTAGCCGCCTTCGTGAATATTGCTATCTTCAACCTAGTTACTTTTGCTTCGTCAGTCATCCTAATGGGAAAATACAGCGATGGCGAGAATGTGAATGGCGATATCGCCATCACGATGGCAGGAATGTTTATTTTGCAGGTTTTATTTATGGTCATCGGCAGTGCTCTTGCGGCTGTGAAAAAGAAGCCCAAAAAGGCAGCCTCGCAGGCAACGGCCATTCTTTTGCTCACATACGTGCTGTCGGTGGCCATTGACTTAAATGAGAGCATTGAAGGCTTGAAATACTTTACCCCTTTCAAGTATTTTGAAGCGAAAAATGTAATGTATGGGGGCGGCCTCGAGGCTGTGTTTGTGATTATTTCCGTTGTAATGATCGCCGCGCTGTCTGCTGCAACCATTATTTTTTATAAAAAAAGAGATTTGAATGTGTAATAATGAGGGTGCCCCTTCAACAGGGCACCCTTTCTGCTTTTATTACAGTGGAAATAGTGTTAAAATAAGTCGATGTAATGGAAAAAGGAGGAATTTGGATTGAGCGAAACTAGTTTGCCGCCAAAAACATGTACCATTGAGAGATTAGTGACATTGGAAGAGGATGTCAAGAAGGTGCTTGCCGGTGAAAAAACAGCGACCCGCAGAAACGGCAGATATGCCGACCCAGATGAAATCATGACGCTTGAAGGACGTCAGTTTGTCGTCGATAAGGTATATGTTCAAAGCCTTGGAGAATTGACAGATGATGATGCCCGCCGCGAGGGCTTCCAAACCGTTGAAGAATACAAACAATCGATTCTTTCCATTCATCCGGGAATGCCATGGCTGCCGCAAATGAGAGTGTGGGTCCATGAATTCCGCCCTGTTGAATAAATAGCCCGTTGGTCCATCTTTAAAAGATGGACCTTTTTTATAGGTCTAATTAGTTGGTTTATACAAGCGGACAAATTTATAATATTCTTAAATAAATTGGCCGGCAAACTGGGGTGGGTGCATGAAGTTTTTATCGAAGTACATCAAAAAGTATTGGAAGTCCTTTAGCATTGCGGTTATATTTCTCACATTTGAAGCGTTAAGCGATCTTTTGATGCCGACAATGATGGCAAAAATTATTGATGTCGGTGTTGCCGGCCGAGACATGAATTATGTGCTGAAAATGGGCGGCCTCATGCTCCTTATTACCCTTTTTGGTGCAGCAAGCGCCTCGGCCAGGAGTGTCATTGCCAGCATTGTTTCGCAAAACTTCGGCACTGAGCTAAGATCCGATTTGTTTAAAAAAATCCAAACTCTCTCTTTCAAAAATCTTGATCGGTTTGACCGCGCTTCGTTAATTACAAGGGTGACAAACGATGTTACACAGGTGCAGGTGTTTGTGAATGGCTTAATGCGGATCTTTGTCAAAGCGCCTCTTTTAGCCATCGGAGGCCTTTTGATGGCCGTACGGCTGAACTTACACCTCGCGGTTGTCCTCGCGGTCGTGGTGCCGATTGCGGCTATTTTGATTGTCTATAATTTGCGCCAAGGATTTCCGCTTTTTGCAATGGTGCAGCAAGCGTTGGACCGGGTGAACGGCGTGATGCGAGAGTACCTCGCCGGGGTCCGCGTCGTCAAGGCATTCAACCGCTTTGATGTGGAGGTAGACAAGTTTGCTAAGGTGAACGACCATTTTAAAAATCAATCCATTGCCGCGAGCCGTCTGATGGCTGTCTTCAGCCCGGCAATTATGCTGACGGTAAACCTCGGGATTGTGGCCGTGCTTTGGCTGGGCGGCCTTGGGGTCGAAAATGGAACCATCCAGATTGGCCATATTATTGCTTTTACCAACTATATGACGCAAATTTTATTTTCACTAATGATGATTTCGATGGTATTTAATATGTTCGTCAGGGCTAAGGCCTCTGCTGGAAGAATCGGCGAAGTATTTTTGCAGGAGGACCTGCTAACACGGAAGCACGAGACCGCCTCCCTTTCCACCTTAAAAGGAAGAATTGATTTTGAGAATGTTTCTTTTTCTTATGAAGCGGCACGTGGTGAGCCAATCTTGAAAAATATCAATCTCACAATTCTTCCCGGGGAAACAGTCGGCCTTATCGGCTCAACGGGCTCCGGTAAAAGTACATTGGTCGGGCTGATCCCGCGTTTTTATGATCCTGACAGCGGCACGATTAAAGTGGATGGGGAAGATGTGAACCAGATTAACCCGAAAGTCTTGCGGGACAAAATGGCGATCGTTCCGCAGAAGAATATTTTGTTCACCGGCAGTGTAGCGGAAAATATCCGCTGGGGAAAAGAGGAAGCTGCCCTGGAGGAAGTCGAAGCGGCTGCAGCGATTGCCTGTGCAGATGAGTTTATTGCTGCCTCTCCTGAAGGCTATGAGACACGAATCGGCCAGGGCGGTGTTAATTTTTCAGGCGGCCAGAAACAGCGGCTATCAATTGCCAGGGCAATAGTGAAAAAACCGGAGATTTTGATTCTTGATGATAGTACAAGTGCGGTTGATGTAGCAACGGAGGCAAAAATAAAAGCAGCATTAAAGACCTTTACAACTGGGCTTACCTGCATCCTGATTGCCCAGCGGATTACGTCTGTTATGGATGCTGATAAAATTGTTGTGCTTGATCAGGGTGAAATCGTTGGTATCGGGATCCACCAGGAATTAATGAACGATTGCCGGGTTTATCAGGAAATCTACCGCTCGCAAATGGGCAAGGAGGCCGTTTAAATGGCAAATGGAATGAATCAGCTAAGAAACAATCCGCCTGTGCCGCCTCCCCCGTTAAGACCGGGCGGTGCCAGCCGTTTTCGCAGCCCCGTTGTAAAGCCGAAGAATTTTAAGGGAACACTGAAGCGGTTGTGGGATTACTTCGGCAAAGAGAGAAAAATGCTTTCACTCATCTTTTTCTTCATTCTCGTTGACTCAGGCATGATGCTGCTTGCCCCGTATCTAATCGGGAAGGGCGTCGATGCGATGGGGATCCACACTGGAAAAGTGGATTTTCATTTTTTAGAAATGGTGATTTTGATGTTGACTGTGGCTTACATAGGTGATGCTCTCCTGACCTTTTTGCAGGGCTGGCTGATGGCGGGGGTGGCAGGCAGGATTGTCAAGAACTTAAGGGATACCCTTTTTAAAAAACTGCAGAGGCTTCCTGTTGCCTTTTTTGATTCACGTACCCATGGCGAACTGATGAGCAGGCTCTCGAATGATGTTGATAATGTCAGCAGCACCATTTCCCAGTCGACGACACAATTAATGTCCGGGATCATCGTCCTCGCCGGGTCATTGATTATGATGCTGATCCTGAGTCCGATTTTAACATTGTCGAGCTTAATTACAGTACCGCTTGTCTTTTTGCTCACAAAGACAATCGCCAAAAGAACGAGCGTCTTATTTAAAAATCAGCAGGTGCAGCTGGGACGCTTAAATGGCCATATTGAAGAAACGATTTCCGGCATTGAAGTTGTCAAAGCTTTTAATCATGAGGAAAAAGTAATGGAAGAATTTGATGAGGTCAACACTAAGCTTCGTGAGGTCGGCCTTAAGGCGCAAATTTGGTCCGGTTTTTTAATGCCGATTATGAACGTGATTAATAATCTTGGCTTTGCGGCCGTCGCCATCGTTGGCGGCATCCTTGCAGTCAAAGGCTGCATCACAGCAGGGGCGATTGCAGGTTTCATTACTTATTCAAGGCAATTTGTCAGACCGCTGAATGATTTGGCCAATATTTTTAATATTCTCCAGTCAGGTGTGGCGGGAGCGGAGCGGGTGTTTGAAATAATCGATGAAGAGGAAGAGCCGGCTGATAAGCCCGGTGCAGCCTGCTTGGAACAGCCAAAAGGACATGTTGTGTTTGAAAATGTCAGCTTTGGCTACCGCCCTGAAGTGCCAATATTAAAAAATGTCAGCTTTGCAGCCCGTGTTGGCAGCAGCATTGCCTTAGTCGGCCCGACGGGTGCCGGAAAAACAACGATTGTGAACCTGTTGACCAGGTTTTATGATGTGACAAGCGGGCGCATCCTTCTAGACGGCCGCGATATTCGTGAGTATACCAGGGACAGCTTACGAAAGAGCTTCGGCTTTGTACTTCAGGATACGTATTTGTTTTCCGGAACGATTAAGGAAAACATAAAATACGAGAAACCTGACGCGGCTGATGATGAAGTGGAGCAGGCAGCACGGCTGGCCGGAGCAGATGCCTTTATTAAACGGCTGCCCCGTAATTATGAAACAGTCCTTTTAGAAAATGGCGGCAATTTAAGTCAAGGTGAACGCCAGCTTTTAGCGATTGCCCGGGTAATTTTAGCCAAGCCGTCGATTCTTATTTTAGATGAAGCAACGAGCAGTATTGATACACGGACAGAGCTCCATATTCAGGAGGCCTTGCTGGGGTTGATGGAGAACCGAACCAGCTTTATCATCGCCCACCGCCTCAACACAATCCGCGATGCCGACATCATTATGGTGTTGGATCATGGGCAAATTATCGAAAAAGGCAGCCATGATGAATTGATGGCAAGTGGTGGCCGATATTATCAGATGTTTTTCAACCAGTTTAAAAATATAGAAGGTGCCCTTGACTGACAGCAAAGGAAAAACCCCCGTCATGAAACGGGGGTTGCATTTTGCCATTGACCGCCACCCGGGAATTAATACCATTTACAATTCATGAGAACCCATCCGGTTTTCATTACTCCTGACCAATCCAGATAATACCATCGAAAGTTATCGTATACCATACCAGGTGTAGGCAACAGAGCTGGTATTAACCATAGTAAACCCATCTTGATAAACACTTTTCGAATGGTTTAATAGATAATGAGAATGACCAGAGAAAAGTATTGCAATTGAAAAACCACAGTTAATTTTTCCCAACAAATGAAAAAAATATCGAAAAATGTCAAAATATGATAATGTATGTATAGGTATATTCTATTGAGAGCAGAAGGTGAATCGAACGTGAAAAAATGGAAAATAGCCTTATGTATTTTTGTATGTATTTTGGCAGCAGGTGCTGGAACTATTTACTACTTCCTTTATGTAAAAGAGTATAAAACAGCTGATGCAAAGGTGGATAAAATTGTTAAAAGCGAATATAAAATTCAATTACCGAGTGAGAATATCGCGCAAAAACAGGCCAATGTTCCCTCGATGAAACAGAATCCAGATCAGGCCGTTGGCGGGAAGGCGGAAACTGAAGCTGTACCCGGTAAAAGTAAGACTGTTTTTGATTCAAATCATAGCAATAAATCATCGGAGAAAAATCCAGAAAATTTAACTGCTGAAGGTATTCTCGCAAAATATCAACCAGTGTTTAAAGATTTAGAAAATCAGGCGAACAGCAAGTTAAATACCCTGCTGTCCTATGCATTTACAGAATATCAAACTAAAAAGGAACATGGAGAAGATATTTCCTATTTTTATTTCTATTCTAAGTACAGTTCTGCAGCGAAGGAGCTTGAAGACAGCACGGATACCTCATTTTACTACATTTTCAATGCTCTTGTGAAAGAATTGGGAAATTCAGGATATAATTCCAATCGAGCCAAGCCAATTAAAGACCATTATATCAATATAAAAAAACAGCAAAGAACGGCCATTTTAAATAAGGCAATGGAAAATTTTAAATAATATTGTCAAAACTTGCATGGAATTGTTGTAAAATTTGGTGGTTATATGTAAACTTATGGTATTACTAGTTTACTATTTTAGTAAACTAGTATTTTGCACTATTTCATATTTTTTACATATTTTTAGGGAGGATTATGATGAAAAAAATTATTGCACTAACAAGTTTTTTAATCCTTTTATTGATGACAGTGCTTCCTGCTGGCGTTTCCCACGCAGCTAATAATGCACCTGCACAGTTAACGGGAATAACCCTCGTATTAGACGGTGGGGAAAAGATTAAAGCTGTAGGGGGTGGCAGCAGCTTTACGTTTAACTTAGTGGGTGATTACAATTACGGTCAGAAAGTTGTAAAGAAAATTGAAATCACATCCAATTCGGCGTCTTCCATTTCTTTACTTCCTGCTGATTTTGACTATAGTGAGATGGGCGGGTTAACGCAAGACGAATATGATTTAAAATTTGACAACGGCATCGCTGTTCTAGACCCTGAAAAGTTATATAATTGGGCAGTTAGAGTTAATGAAATAGCTGGAAAAGAATTTCCGGTTGAGGAAATTCCTACTGAATTGTTTACAGTTGATATGTTAAAGTCAGTTTTTTTACCATTATTTTCAGGTCTGTCATCAGAATTTGAAGAAGATGAGAACTTTGAATCTCCATATATGCTGACTGGATATGTGGCTGATCAAAATGGCAATGAATCCCCTGTAACACTAACCTTTATCACTGAAGGCTGGAAAGCGGTTGGCGGTAAATGGTATTATTATGATTCGTTTGGCGACCCTTATACTGACTGGCAGGTTATTGACGGTAAATGGTACTATTTTAATGAAGCTGGCGTGATGAAAACCAGCTGGGTAAATGTTGATGGAAAATGGTATTTCTTTAATCCAAGTGGTGTGATGGCGACAGGCTGGTTTAAGCAAAAAGGAACTTGGTATTACCTTGATTCTGTAAATGGTGATATGGCAGCAGGCTGGAAAAATATAAGAGGTAAAAGGTACTACTTTGACACTACAACCGGCGCCATGGAAACAGGCTGGGTTAAGTCGGCAAGTAAATGGTACTTCCTTGACAACAGCGGTGTCATGAAGACCGGCTGGGTCCAATCGGGCAAAAAGTGGTATTACTTAAAGAGCGATGATGGATCAATGGCTGTCAATACCAAAATCGGATCTTATAAAATTGGAAAAGATGGAGCTTGGATTCGATAATATAGTAGAAAGAGAGAATGCAAATAAGGCATTTTCTCTTTTTTTTTCAAAAATCGTGACAGATGTAAAGACACCTGTTAGAATACCTTTAAGCTTACAAGACTTTCCCCCATATGTAAAAAGTATAGGTATGGGGAATAATGTAAACAGCCGTTAACAATAGGAGGGAAGCTATGGAGAACATAAAAGGGATTTCGCGGCGGCAACTAGCAGGAAGCAGCAGAGTTAATTCAAAAGAGATCTCAAGCAGAAAACTGTTGAGTATTGCCGGAATGGGCTGGATGTTTGATGCCATGGATGTTGGAATGCTTTCCTTTATCATTGCCGCCTTAAAGGTGGAGTGGAATTTGACTCCCGCGCAGATGGGCTGGATCGGCAGTGTCAATTCCGTTGGAATGGCTGCAGGCGCCCTTGTGTTTGGTTTGATGGCCGACCGTATCGGCAGGAAAAATGTATTTATCCTCACGTTATTATTATTTTCAATTGGGAGCGGAGTATCCGCATTCGCCACAGGCTTGACGGTCTTTTTAATTTTAAGATTTTTCATAGGAGCGGGACTTGGGGGTGAACTTCCTGTTGCCTCCACACTCGTATCTGAAAGTGTACCGGTGGATAAGCGCGGCAGAATTGTCGTTCTCTTAGAAAGCTTTTGGGCGGTCGGCTGGCTTGTCGCAGCCCTGATTTCTTACTTTATCATTCCAAAGTTTGGCTGGCAGACGGCCTTAATCATTAGTGCCGTTCCTGCTTTATATGCCCTGTATTTACGGATGGGGCTTCCGGATTCACCAAGATTTACAGCCTTAAAAGGAAAAGAACAGGTGTCAATTTGGCAGAGTATGGTGAAATTGTGGTCGAAGGAGCATGCCCGGCAGACAGCCATGCTATGGATTGTCTGGTTCTGCGTTGTGTTTTCTTACTACGGAATGTTTTTATGGCTCCCAAGTGTGATGGTAATGAAGGGTTTTAGTCTAATCAAAAGTTTTGAATATGTTTTGATTATGACACTGGCACAATTACCGGGTTATTTTACTGCAGCCTGGTGCATTGAAAAGTTCGGCCGGAAATTCGTCTTAGTTGTTTACTTAATCGGAACTGCTGCAAGTGCCTATTTCTTCGGGACAGCGGAATCAACGCCCCTGCTGATGCTTTCCGGCATTCTATTATCGTTCTTTAATCTTGGCGCCTGGGGCGGGCTTTATGCTTATACTCCTGAACAATATCCAACGATCATTCGCGGGTCGGGAACGGGGATGGCTGCCTCCTTCGGGAGAATCGGCGGGGTCCTTGGACCTCTTTTGGCAGGATATCT
This sequence comes from uncultured Neobacillus sp., assembly GCA_964400595.1. Classification (GTDB taxonomy): domain Bacteria; phylum Bacillota; class Bacilli; order Bacillales; family Cytobacillaceae; genus Neobacillus. The sequence goes on from CAYNUT010000026.1 coordinate 10,001, forward strand.
TGTCGCCCAAAAAGCATCTATATCAACAATATTTACTGTTTTTTGTATTTCCGTCCTAATAGGGGCCTTTGCGGTTTTCATTTTGGGAGAAGAAACAAAAAGAAAAGAATTAGTATAATAATTAGATGCAGGAGATTCCTTTTATGGGAGTCTCTTTTTTCTATGATACAGAAAATAAATCATATTTAGACAAAATACTTCCGAAGTTATTACTTTTTCGTAAAAAGCAAAATCTCATTTCCCCTGTCGAAATAAAGCTATTAAACGTAGAAATCATATAAAAATTTATATTTTCTAAATTATTTTAAAATAACGAGCAATAGGACTAGACGAAGTCCAAAATATTATGTACAATGTTTTCAGAATATTATCTTTTTTTAAAAAACAACAGGAAGTCGGCTGGGGAAAATTAAAAAAATAGGGGGTATACCATGCAAAAGAAAAAAGTAGCAGGAATTTTTATGTCGCTTATGATGGCGGCGGGTGTAATGGCAGGCTGTGGTACCGAAAGCACAAGCGGAGACGGGGAAAAGGGCGGAACAATTAAAATTGGGGCGAACCTGGAATTATCCGGGAATGTTGCTTCGTACGGTCAATCAATTAAAGAGGGAATTGAATTGGCATTTGATGAAATCAACAAAAAAGGTGTCGACGGCAAGCAGCTGAAACTTGTGGTTGCAGACAATAAATCGGATGCAGCTGAAGCAACAAGCAGTGCTCTTAAGCTTGTAAGCCAGGATAAAGTAGCAGCCATTATCGGTGCAGCTACAAGTACAGATACTTTGGCACAGGTTGAGATCGCCCAAAGCAACAGTGTACCATTGTTGACGCCGACAGGGACCAACCCGACTGTGACAGTGAAGGACGGGAAACTGAATGATTTCGTCTTCCGTACCTGCTTTATTGATCCATTCCAAGGGACAGTTGCTGCAAACTTTGCTTCTAAGGAATTGAAGGTGGATAATGCAGCGGTTATGATTGACAGCTCAAGTGACTATGCAAAAGGCCTTGCTGATGCCTTCAAAAAATCATTCAAGAAAAATGGCGGAAAGATTGTGGCTCAGGAAGCCTATGTGGCTAAGGATACCGATTTCCATGCGACATTAACACGCATTAAGGCAGCAAATCCTAAATTTGTCTTCCTGCCAGGTTATTACGAGGAAGTGGGCTTAATTATCAAGCAGGCACGTGAAATCGGCCTTGACGTACCATTCATGGGCGGCGATGGCTGGGATTCTCCTAAACTAGTAGAAATTGCCGGTGCCGGACCGTTAAACAATACCTTCATTACAAACCATTATTCTTCCGGTGATTCAGACAAAAAAGTGCAGGACTTCGTAAAGGCATTCAAAGCCAAATATGATGGAAAATCACCTGATGCTTTTAATGCCCTTGGCTATGATTCTGCGTACTTCCTTGCTGATGCCATTAAGCGTGCCGGAAGCAGCGACCCTAAGAAAATCAAAAAGGCGCTTGCTGAAACAGATGGATTGTCACTGGTTTCCGGAACAATGAAGCTGGATAAAAACCACGATCCGGTTAAATCAGCTGTAATCCTTGAATACAAGGAAGGCAAGCAAGAATTTAATGCTAAGGTTAATCCTTAATCGAAAAGCGGAAGCGCCCGGTTAGCGCTAGACAAACTTTATAATCTATAAAGTGAATAGGGAGCATTACGTCTCCCTATTCCAATTTTCAGGAAATAGGAATTTTTTCCTATTTCCGAAAGGAGTAAATGGCATGGAATGGGTTCAACAGCTAGTCAACGGGGTATCGCTCGGCAGTATTTATGCATTGATTGCCCTTGGATACACAATGGTTTATGGCATTGTCAAACTAATTAACTTTGCCCATGGAGACGTCTTCATGGTCGGTGCATTTATAGGTTTTTATTCTCTTACACAGTTTCATTTAGGATTTTTCCCATCTTTACTGATTGCCATGGCAGCCTGTGCTGTCTTTGGTGTGTTGATCGAGCGGATTGCCTACAAGCCTCTGAGAAATGCAACAAGGATTGCCGCTCTGATTACAGCAATCGGGGTTTCTCTTTTTATCGAATATGGAACGATTTATGTTCGCGGCGCGCAGCCGGAAGCCTATCCGGGCGATGTCATTTCCATCAAAAATATTGATGTGTTTGGTGTAAAAGTCAGCGGAACCTCATTGTTGATTCTGGGTGTATCAGTGTTTCTCATGATTCTCCTGCAGTTTATCGTTCATAAAACAAAAATCGGCAAAGCGATGCGGGCTGTATCACATGATATGGATGCCGCAAGACTCATGGGAATCAATGTGAACAACACGATTTCTGCGACGTTTGCGATTGGTTCAGCGCTTGCGGGTGCAGCCGGCGTTATTTTTGGCATGTATTATACAAAAATTGAGCCATTGATGGGGATTATACCAGGATTAAAAGCATTTGTTGCTGCCGTTTTGGGTGGAATCGGAATTATCCCGGGAGCAATGACCGGCGGCTTATTACTGGGTGTCATTGAGTCGCTTGTAAGTGCAGCCGGCGGCTCGTTGTGGCGGGACGGTGTGGCATTTGTCGTACTGATTCTCATCTTGATTTTCCGTCCTGCGGGATTATTCGGCAAAAATGTCAGAGAAAAGGTTTAGGGGGGCTTTAGCGATGAAAAAATTAAATTCAGCCAAGGGGTTTTGGCTCTCAATCGTTTTAGCCGTTGTTTTTGGAGTGGTCATTCAATTTCTCATTAACGGGGGAACATTGAATTCCTTTTATGTGAACACGCTGTTTTTCATGGGCATCAACATCATACTTGCTGTCAGTCTTCATTTAATTATCGGAATCACCGGACAGTTTTCAATTGGACATGCCGGATTCTTAGCGGTTGGCGCCTATGCATCGGCGATTGTGACAATGAAGCTCGGCCTTCCGTTTCCGGTCGCCATCATTGCAGGTGGTCTTATGGCTGCCATTGCCGGATTGATTATCGGGATTCCTACATTAAGGTTAAGAGGGGATTATCTGGCCATTGCCACATTAGGGTTTGGCGAAATTATGCGGATTGTCTTTTTAAATATTGATTATGTCGGCGGTGCAAGCGGGATGACCGTTTCCCACTTCATCACCTGGCCTTATCTCTTTGCCTGCGTCTTAATCACTATCATTGTTATTGTCAATTTTACGAATTCCACGCATGGAAGAGCCTGTATTGCCATTCGGGAAAATGAAATTGCCGCTGATGCCATGGGGATTAATACCACATTCTATAAGGTCATGGCTTTCGTCATTGGCGCTTTTTTTGCCGGCGTGGCAGGGGCATTGCATGCCCATAACTTTTACATTATCCAGCCGACAAACTTTGGATTTTTGAAATCATTCGATATTTTAATTCTTGTTGTACTTGGCGGTTTAGGCAGTTTGTCCGGCTCGGTTATTGCAGCGATTTTACTTACGATTATCTCAACCTACCTCTCCAATTATCCGGAGGTCAGGATGATCATTTACAGCCTTGTGCTAATTGTGATGATGCTCTTCCGTCCGCAGGGGTTGATGGGTACAAAAGAAATTACCTCTTTTTTTAAAGCTGGTAAGGCCGCTAAAGGAGGTCCTCAGGATGCTAACAAACACACCGTTGCTTAAAGTAGAGAATGCCGGAATCCGTTTTGGCGGGTTAAAGGCAGTATCAGATGTCAATGTGGAATTAAAACAGGGTGAACTTGTCGGTTTAATTGGACCAAATGGTGCCGGAAAAACAACATTCTTCAACCTGTTGACCGGCGTATATGTGCCGACGGAAGGCAGCATTTCCCTTGACGGCGAAAAATTAAATGGTCTTGCACCCTATAAAATTACGAAAAAAGGGATCAGCCGAACCTTCCAAAACATCCGTTTATTCAGCGAGCTGTCAGTGCTTGATAATGTAAAGGCTGCTTATCATTCGCTGGCGAAGCATTCCATTCTAAGTTCGATTCTCCGCCTCCCTTCTCACTTTTCGGGGGAAAGAGAAATGGAGGAGAAGGCAGTTGAATTTTTAAAAATATTTAATCTGGATAAAGTCATGCATGAGAAGGCAAAAAATCTGCCTTACGGCCAGCAGCGCCGCCTGGAAATTGCCCGTGCCCTGGCGGCGAATCCAAAGTTATTGCTGCTTGATGAGCCGGCAGCAGGGATGAACCCGCAGGAAACGGAAGAACTGATGAATTTAATCGCACTAATCCGCGAAAGATTTTCGTTAACCATTCTCTTGATTGAGCATGACATGCTTCTCGTCATGGGGGTTTGTGAAAGAATTTATGTGCTTGACCACGGTCAATTGATTGCCGAAGGTACACCTGAACAGATTAGACATAATCCGAAAGTCATCGAGGCGTACTTGGGCGAGGAGGTCTCTTAAACAATGTTGAAAGTAAAGGATATCAATGTTTATTATGGAAACATCCATGCCCTGAAGGGCGTTTCCCTTAATATAAATCCGGGAGAAATCGTAACACTGATTGGTGCAAACGGAGCCGGAAAAAGTACGCTGTTAAAAACAATTTCCGGGCTATTGAAGCCGAAAAATGGCGAGATTTTGTTTGAAGGCGAGCATGTTGCCGGCAAGGTGCCTCAATTAATCGTGAAGCGGGGAATATCGCAGGTACCGGAAGGCCGCCGCGTTTTTTCCAACATGACAGTGGAAGAAAATTTGGAGCTGGGTGCCTACTTGCGCAAGGATAAAAAAGGCATCCGTGAAGATTTTGAAAAGGTCTATCAGCTTTTTCCTCGCCTTGAGGAGCGCCGCAAGCAGCAGGCAGGCACCCTGTCAGGAGGGGAGCAGCAGATGCTTGCAATGGGCCGTGCGTTGATGGCAAGACCGAGGTTATTGCTGCTTGATGAGCCGTCCATGGGTCTGGCACCACTATTGGTAAAAACCATTTTCCGAATCATTGAGGAAATCAATCAAACTGGGACAACAATTTTATTGGTTGAACAAAACGCGAACATGGCACTATCGATCGCTAACCGTGCCTATGTCATTGAAACAGGCAAAATTGTCGCATCCGGATCAGCTGATGAACTCGGTCAAAGTGATCAAATCAGAGCCGCTTATCTTGGCGGGCATTAAAAAGGTATCGGGGCTAATCCCGATACCTTTTTAATTATCCAGCTCCAGCGCCCAGCGGCAAGTGTACTTCGCTCAACGGGTGCCTTCGCTTTTCTGTTTACATTTTCACCTTTTGACGTTCTGTCTCCAGTTTTAATTGATAACGCAGCCTTGGCTGCAGGGTGTTTTTGATTTTATTGGCATAGTCTACATACAACTGCTCTAAACCAACTAAGGCAAGGGAGAAGAAGTTGGCGTAATTCTTTTGAACCTCCCATTTAAGTTCATTTTTTCCGCAAATGCTGTAGCTGTTCAATTCATCAATTTCCCTGCGGATTAATTCCAGCTCGGCTGCCTGCTCTTCTTTAGGCAGGGAAAGAAGATGATCAATCTTATTAATATATTCCACGGATTTTTCAATTTTCCATTTAATATCTTCATAGCCGGCCTGGTCAATTAAATTATATTTTAATTTAAAGTCGTTAAGTCTTTCGGCAGCTTCGTAGGTTGAATTGACAATATCATCCTTGGTCATTTCTCTTGTTTCATAGCTGAGCATATGCTTCCATGATGGCTGTGTAATGGCTTTACGGTGATCCTCAAGGGTGTGGCAGAACTTCTTGTAGCCATGGATTTCCGGATGTTCAAATGCCGGGCTTGCCGGATCAAGGAACGGTGCAAGCGGCGCCACAAAGTAAAACAGCCTTGGGTCTTTATTGCAGGCTAAATGGATAGTTTCGCAAAAATCAATGTTATCAACAGCACTTTGATACGTCTGACCTGGAATACCTGTCATAAAGAATAAATCAATTTTTTTACAGCCATGCTTTAAGGCAGAATTGAGTGTTTCAATTACCTTTTGGTTTGTACAGTTAAATTTGCCATTATAGCGTCTGATCTTTTCATCATGGGTTTCAAGAGTAATTTCAATACTGTACTTTAGGCAGCTGTCATTCATTTTTTTGAAAAATTCTTCATCCGCATATTGGAATAATTCAAATACAATTTCGTTTTTCAAATTTAGCTTTTTCAACCGGGTGAAAAATTCGTCAACATATTCCCGGCCGCCCTGGCGCAAATCATGCAGAATAAAAATCGGCGCCCGGCTGAAACGGGAAATAAACTGGATGTCTTCCATAAGTTTCTCCGGGGATCGTAAGGCCAGGGAATTTCGGTTGCAGTTTTGGTTGTAAGCTTCTCTTGAACCGCCGCAAATCAAACAGTTTTGAGTGCAGCCCCGAGCTGTTAATAACGCGGTGTTTGGATATTGAAGCCAGCCGTTGTAAGGCAGCGGGTCCAGAAAGTTCCGGTATTTAAAGACGGAACGGACCGTATAACGATAACCCGGTACATCAATATCATCTAAATCCTTAGGTACATACGTAATCGGATTGCAGCCGACCTCGGTGCCTTTTTTCCATGTTAAGTTTGGAATATCAGCATAGTGCGTATTTCCAACTTCGATTTTGTTCATAAGCAGGAGCATCAGCTTTTCTGTTGAGTCGCCGCGCATAACAAAATCAATAAATGGATATTCAATCAGTTCTTTATGGTAATAGGTCGCTGATAAGCCCCCAAAGATAATCGGTGTTTCTGGATGCAGCCCTTTGACAATTTTCGCAAGCTCAATACTCCCGTGGGCATGCGGCAGCCAATGAAGGTCGATGCCAAAAGCCTTCGTTTTGATTTTCTTTAATTTTTTTTCAACATCAAATTTTTCGCTCATTAACATGCGGTTGGCAATATTGATGATTTTCACCCGGAGTCCATAGCGCTCAAGATAATCGGCAATGCTTGTCAGCCCGATTGGATACATTTCAAAAACGGGTGATGATGGCACAACATCACTAATTGGACCGGCAAGCAAAGAATTTTTCCTAAAGTCGTATACACTCGGGGCATGCAAAAGAACTAAATCGTATTTCATTATTTAAATCCACCTCATTCAATTGGTTATGAATGAACTTCTCCCTTTTTATGTCACTTAAAATGATTTATCGGAAACAAGAAAGAGTTCGAAAAATGTCAGGGGTAAATATTGTAATATATTTTTACAATTAGTTATGCTTGTCAGCACTCATCCGGATAATAGCCCGCATGTACTGCGGGCTATTATTTGGTTAACTATAGTTTACTATAATTGTGGTTTAATAGAGTGACAAACGGGTGACAATAATTGGGTGATTTTGTGGAACTTCTAGTTTTACGTTATTCTATAGGAAGCTATTTCATATCAACTTAGGAGGAAGAATAATGGCACAGGCGAAAACAAATGCCATGCGCATCCTTGATGCCAAAAAGGTGGGTTATGACGTTTTAACTTATAATCATAAAGATGGGAAAATTGACGGTTCTGCCGTAGCAGAAAAGGTTGGAAAGAATCCGGAAGAGGTTTATAAAACACTTGTTACCCAGGGGGCAAGCAAAAATATTTATGTGTTTATCATTCCTGTTGCGGAGGAATTGGACTTTAAAAAGGCGGCAAAAACTGCTGGAGAGAAGAATATAGAAATGCTGCCTGTGAAGGATATTCAAAAATGGACCGGCTATATCCGCGGCGGCTGCTCCCCAATCGGTATGAAAAAAGAATATAAGACTTTCATTGATGAAAGCTGCCTCACTCTTGCTTCCATGGTCGTCAGCGCAGGGAAAATTGGCATGCAGATCGTCTTGGCGCCATCAGCGTTAATGGAGGTCATCAAGGCTCAGACAGCGGATGTCTTAAAGTAAATTAAATTTCTCTAGGCATTCACCTATGGCCGGCAAATGCATAGGATATGTTGAAATGAACTATGTTTTTGCTGAAAAAAAGGGAGTGTTGAAGAGTGGCAGGTAAAATTAAAAATTATTTTGCCGGCGGTAATACAGCAAGAGGATTCTATAGTCTGTACGATTCAAATCTCCAAGGACTTGACCGTTTATTTATTTTAAAAGGCGGCCCGGGGACGGGGAAATCCTCTCTGATGAAGAAAATGGGCCATGAGTGGAATGAAAATGGCTATGATATCGAATTTTTACATTGCTCCTCTGATAATAATTCGATTGACGGTGTGATTATTCCTGCTTTGAAGGTTGGCATTGTCGATGGAACCGCGCCGCATGTGATTGAACCAAAGGCACCGGGGGCGGTGGAGGAATATATCAATCTAGGTGAGGCATGGGATGCAAGGGTCCTCAGCAGCAAAAAGAAGACAATTGTGAGGCTGACACGGGAGATCAGCGAGTCGTTTCAAAAGGCTTATTCAACCTTTAAGGAGGCGCTCGAGATCCATGATGATTGGGAAAAAATTTATATAAACAGCATGGATTTTCAAAAAGCAGGCCAGCTAACCAACAAATTAATTGAAGCTTTTTTTGGAAAAATGAGGCTGAATAAATCGGCCGATATCCGCCACCGGTTTTTAGGGGCTGCAACACCAATGGGAGCTGTTGATTTTGTCCCGAATTTAACGGAGGAGATTTCAAAGCGCTACTTCATTAAGGGCCGCCCCGGTTCCGGGAAGTCGACAATGTTGAAAAAACTGGCCGCCGCTGCCGAGGAGCGCGGTGTGGATGCAGAAATCTATCATTGCGGCTTCGACCCGCACAGCCTTGACATGGTGATATTTAGGGAGCTGGGAATCGCGATTTTTGACAGTACTGCTCCGCATGAGTATTTCCCTAGCCGGGACAGCGATGAAATCATTGATATGTATGAGCTGCTAATTGAGCCTGGAACCGATGAACTTTATGAGGAGATCCTCGGGAAAATTGCGGACAGATATAAAAATAAAATGACGGAGGCCACCAGTTTTCTAGCTAGGGCCAAAGAACTTCACGATAAGTTGGAAGCCATATATATTCCGGCAATGGATTTCACGGTGGTGGAACGGATTCAACATAGGATTGCTGACGAAATCAGGGCTATGGCTGGTGTCATCAGCCAGTAATAAATAAGGTGCCGGGTATAATCCCGGCACCTTATTCATGTGGATTCGTTTTGCTTTGCTGTCCTTTATTGCGTTTGTTCCCTTTGCTGCTATCACCGCTGACAAACTCGGCGGCAAACTCCGCTTCGGCATGTCCAGCCTGGGGAGAATTTTGATTGCGGCTGCCTTTATTAAATTTTTTCGTCATTTTTCTGCTCCTTTCATTCCTTGCTCATCATTAGTGTGTCATCAGCCATCGACATTATTCGTTTCACTTTGAAAAAGGGAATTTTAGCAATAAAGAGAATACTATTTGTAGGACAAGGAGTGTGAGTTCCATATGATTGATTTATTAACGGAGATTTTTGAGGCCAACCGGAATGCTGAACATGCCGGGCCGATGGAAAATTACATGAAAGGGCATTTTCCGTTCTTAGGGATTAAAGCTCCAGTAAGAAAGGAATTAGAAAAGCAATTTTTCAAAGAGACAGGAATCTTGAAAGCTCCTTTTAATCATGAGTTGATCTCAGCGCTTTGGGGGAAGGATGAAAGGGAATACCAATATACGGCCCTAACCTATACGGAGAAATCATTAAATAAACTGGAAAAAGCAGATTTGCCGTTCATGGAAGCATTAATCACGACAAAATCCTGGTGGGATACGGTTGATGCCATTGCGCCGAAGCCGGTCGGGAAAATTGCTGAAAGATTTCCTGAGGTAATTGGCGAGACGCTTGATGGCTGGGCAGTTAGCGACAATATGTGGCTGCGCCGGGCGGCAATTCTTTTTCAATTAAAATATAAGGAAAAGACGAATGTGGAGCTGCTATATCGTTATATATGGCAGAACGCGGATAGTAAAGAGTTTTTTATCCAGAAGGGGATTGGCTGGGCGTTAAGGGAATATTCCAAAACGGATCCCGCATCCGTAAAGGCATTTATCGAGGGCCACCCGCTTGCTCCTTTAAGTATCCGCGAGGGGAGCAAGTATGTGGATTGATCGTTTGGGTAAAATTGTTTATGGATTCATGCTAGAATAGCAATAATCAAATGGAATAGTAGGTGAACAGCGTGATTAAGTGTATTGCATCAGATATGGATGGAACATTATTAAACGCGATGCAGCAAATTACCCCTGAAAATAAAGAGGCAATTTTAAAGGCCCAGGTACAGGGAGTTGAATTTGTTGTCGCAACTGGGAGGAGCTATCAGGAGGCCCGCTATGTGTTGGACGCAGCCGGATTAAATTGCCCTGTAATATGTGTCAACGGGGCTGAGGTGCGCTCCGAGGATGGAAAAATAATTTCGTCGAACCCGATTGGCAAGCAGCTGGCAAGAGAGGTAGCCGCTGAGCTAAATGAGGAGGATGTCTATTTTGAGGTATATACAAATGAAGGTGCTTTTACGATTGACGGCGAAAAGGCCGTTTCAACGCTTATTGATATCGTGATGAGTGCTAATCCCGAGGCTGACCGGGATGAAATTACATATGCCGCGGGTGCCAGGCTTCGTGACGGCTTGATTAATGTTATTAAGGATTATGAGGTTTTATTTGCTGATGAAAAATATCAAATATACAAGCTGCTTGTTTTCTCTTTTGATGCGGAAAGACTGGGTGCAGCACGGGAGGCGCTGGCTGGATTTGCGGACTTGGCCGTTTCCTCTTCGGGTCATGAAAATATCGAAATAACTCATAAGCGGGCGCAAAAAGGCATTGCCTTAGAGTCGTTTGCGGAGGCAAAAGGGATTTCCTTATCGGAAACTATGGCGGTTGGCGATAATTTCAATGATGTATCAATGTTTGAGCGGGCAGGCCGAGCGGTTGCAATGGGAAATGCAAGCTATGAAATTAAGTCGCTTTGTGATGCAGTTACGGCGACGAATGAGGAAAGCGGTGTAGCGAAGGCGATTCTGGAAGTGTTATAAGGAGGTCTCTGATGTACAAGGTCAGTTTCATTTTTTTAGCTGTGCTGCTGCTGTTATCGGGTTGTTCTTTTTCGAATGAAAAAGAGGATGGTAAGGAAGCGGTAGTGATTCAGCCGGATGTAGAAGTGATGGCAGAGAATTTATCTGTCCCATGGTCAATTGATAAGGTAAACCAGACATTTTACATCAGTGAGCGAACAGGCAGCATTGTGAAGCTTGAAAGTGGAAAAATGGAGCGGCAGCAGGTCCATTTGGAAAAACCGCTGGCTATGGCGACTGAAGCGGGTCTCTTAGGCTTTGTACTCGATCCTCATTTTGCTGATAACAGGAAGGCATTTGCTTATTATACATATATGGATGAGGATCAACTCCAGTTTAACCGAGTGGTTATATTGCGTACAAACGGGTCGAAATGGATGGAGGAGAAAATTCTCTTAGACCGGATTCCGAGTGCGGCCTATCATCATGGCGGCAGGATGAAAATCGGCCCGGATGGAATACTTTATATTACAACCGGGGACGCGACCGTTCCGGAATCTGCACAAACTTTTGATACATTGAACGGGAAAATTTTAAGAATGAATTTGGACGGGACGGTTCCGAAGGATAATCCGTTTGCCAATTCCTATGTTTATAGCTTTGGCCACCGCAATCCGCAGGGGCTGGCTTGGATTGGGGGCAAGCTGTATGCGAGTGAGCATGGACAATCGGCGCATGATGAGGTGAATCGGATTAAGGCAGGATCTAATTATGGCTGGCCGGTAATTCAGGGGACGGAAAAGAAGTCGGGGATGAAGACACCGTTATTTCAATCCGGTGAGGAAACTTGGGCACCATCTGGAATGGCGGCGGATGACAGGAAACTTTATGTCGCTTTGTTAAGGGGTAATGCCATCCGGGAGTTTGACTTAGCTGAAAAAAAAACGAGGCCCGTGATTACGGGACTGGGCAGAATCCGCGATGTTTTTGTCGATGGTGAATACCTGTACTTTGTCAGTAACAACACAGACGGGCGCGGCAATCCAGACGAAAAAGATGACAAACTTTATCGAGTTTTGCTTAAAAGCCTTAATTAGGATTAGAGATTCTATTGGACAAAAATACTGGTTTGAAGGAAATTCCGTCCAATAGGAGGGCTCTATTGGACAAAATTGCCGGGAAAAGAGGAAAACAGTCTAATAGGGTGGCTCTATTGGACAAAATTGCCGGGAAAAGAGGAAAACAGTCCAATAGGATGGCTCTATTGGACAAAATTGCCGGGAAAA
>CAYNUT010000026.1:22250-36063 GCA_964400595.1 uncultured Neobacillus sp.
AAAAGAGGAAAACAGTCCAATAGGATGGCTCTATTGGACAAAATTGCCGGGAAAAAAGGAAAACAGTCCAATAGAATGGCTCTATTGGACAGAATTGATGAGAAAAGACCGAAAAAGAGAGCAAACGAGTAACAAGAAGCGCCCTAGTTACACGAAAATTCTACAAGATTTCAACTTTTAGAGAGTTTACCTGTGAGACGAGCAGGTCTTCGTATTGTTTTTGCGCCTGGAAGTAGATTTCCTGCTGGCTCATATTAGGTTTTTCTTTTTTGACCTGTCCAATTAAGTCTTGCTGAACTTTTTGCGAGAGGACAATCATTTTATATTGCTTTTTCTCGGCGGTCCAGAACTTTTCTTCACCGTACTCTGAAATCAACCTTTTCGTGGAATCAAACTGATTGTACTGGCCGCGTGCTTTTTCAACGGCTTGCGAAACCGCCGCCTCATCCGCTTTATGACCTTTTTCCTCAGCAAGCATTGCCATGGAGCGCAGACGAATGATTTGCGTCAGCACCTGGTTTTTATCTGCAGCAACTTTTTCCTGGGATGATAAGTAGGATAATTCTTCCTCTAGCTGCTTCCCGCTATATTTTTTTTCGGCCGCCTCACGGTTGATTGCGAGCTGCAGCTGATTAATTAGCTTGTAAAACGCCACCTCCTCATGGGTAATCCATTCGCCGTTAATTTTCGCCACACCTTTAGGTTTTGCGACATTGATGTCTATGACCTTTTCAGTCTTCTGTCCATCTTTCTCCAGCGTAAAGGCCGCCTCATATTTGCCGCTCATTTCAAGCTTGACTTGACCGGAATATGTCCCATCTTTCCCTTCTGACAGCTTGACCTTAGTCGTGCCGTGGTCCATATTCGTCATGGATAGAATGGCGGAAACATCGAGTCCTTTAGCCGCTTTTCCATCCTCCGTCACTTTAATTTCAAACGGCATCCCCGAATCTTTTTGATAGTAAAGCTCCTTGGTCACTTTAATTTTAAAATCTGGTCCAGAGCTGCAGCCGGCAAGCATCGCCAGAAGAAGCAAGAGTACGGGTATCAATCGTTTCGTCATGAGCTGATTCCTCCTAAATTTTGTTTCTGTAAAAATTCCTCAACCGTGTATTTTTCCATTTTCCTGTTATTCAAATAGGCCACATGTGTGCAGACCTGTTTGATTTCATCAAGATGGTGGGAGGAAAGAAGAATCGTTTTGTCATGCAGCGATTTTAAAACCTCCAAAATTTCCTTTCTGCCCATCGGGTCAATCCCGCTTGTCGGTTCATCAAGAATCAATATCCTAGAATCCTGATAAAGAGTAATGGCAAGGCCGAGACGCTGCAGCATCCCTTTGGAGTATTTTTTAACCTGGACATCACGGTCATCCCACAAGCTGACGGATTTCAACACCTGTTCAATTCTCTCGAGGCCGGCTGTCTTTGATACCGCTTCGGCAAAAAAAGTGATGTTTTCAAGGCCGGTCAGCATAGGGTAAAGCATAAATTTTTCAGGCAGATAGGCAATTGCCTTTTTCCACTCGGAATTTTTCTTTGTGACCTCAATCCCGTTAATGGTAATCGTCCCCTGCCTTACAGGCAGAAGACCCAACAGACTGTTAATGAAGGTGGACTTTCCGGCACCGTTGCGGCCGACAAGGGCGCAGATTTCATTTTGCCGAATCTCTATATTAATGGAATCGAGGACGAGCTTTTTCCCGAACGATTGGTTTAAATTGCTTACCTTTATCATTCATACCCCTCCTTACGATTGAATAGTACGGATGTAACAAACGATACGGCGAGCCAGAAAATCAAGCTGCCGACCAAAAAGAATGCCGGTTTCGTCCACATGAAGGCCTGCAATAGCCTTGACATATGGCCGAAGGAATAAACACCCATGCCGGTTTCTAAAAACATCCGTACTGCCTGAAGCGGATTTAAAAAGTAAACAGAAGAGAATAATTTCACATTGTCATAGGTAACGTCCGGTAAAAATGAAAGCAGGATAAAATCGTGCAGGAAGAAAAAGTAAAACCAGACGAAAATCGTATAGCCGATAATTTGCATCCTTGACCGGCTGAAGCTGCCAATCGCCGCCCCCATTTGCAGAAAAATCAGCGCCATCAAAAGGGCTGCAGCAACAAAGATTAGATAGCTTTTGATGTCTAATTGAAAATTAAACTTCAGCAGCAATAAATATAGGAAAAACCAGGTCACGAGCGGCGTGAGGACGACAGTATACAGTCCAAGGCTTTTTTGGAATAAAAAGCTTGTGTAGCTGTCCTTCTTTGTTAGTAGCATGATCAAGGTTTTTTGTTCCTTTTCCTGAAAAATGGAAAAGGCACCGATGAATAAGCAAAGGATTGGAATAAAGTAAATAATTGTATCAAATAAATTGATTAACAGAATATAAAAGCCTGTATCAAATGAAAGGGCGGAGGAACGAAACAAAATGCTGATGGAAATCAGTACGATGATGCTTAAAGACAGCCACAGACCTTTACCCCTTATGTTCTCTTTCCATTCCTTCCAAATATAATGCATAGTTGATGTCTCCCCTTTATCAAAATCAACACCGCCAAAAGCCCTAAAATAACAATGGGCCATGGACCGCTTTTATGGGCGGATACCAACGGGTGCGGATCTTTAAACATAACTTCATCGTCCTTCAATGTTGCATTGATTTTTTCATAGATTTTAAGCGCAGGACTTTTTAAAAACATACTCGTTAATTCTTGGTCCTCAATCAGCTGATGGAGGGAAGAATGATAGGTTATCGGAAAATCCCCAATGCTGTCCTGGTTTAAATCGGTGAGCGGGAAGGTAGAGCCCCAGTCATTTCCTTTGCCGCTTTTGCTCCAGGAATTGTTTTCACCGGTTCCGCCAAGGGTAACAGCAGGGATGGTATTGTCAGAAATATGATTAAGCGAAAATGTTTGGTCATTTGAACTGGCCCACAGCTCAATGCCAATTTGATTCTGGGTGATTCGGTTGCCGAGAATTGTATTTCTTGTTGCTTGGTCAATATATAAACCACGCTGGTTCATGTAGAAGGTATTGTTCTCAATCTGATTATCATTTGCTTGTAAAAGCAGCAGACCAAAGGATTGGTTTCCGTAGTTTACGATAAATTGATTGTCTTCAAGTTTTAAGTGATTGGAATTCATGATTGCGGCGCCGCCGGTATTCATGGTAAAAGTGTTTTTCTTAAAAATATTTTCGTCTGAGTACATGTAATGCAAGCCATATCTAGTATTGCTGATATTATTTTCATAGCTTTTGTTGCCGTTGGCATATTCGAAGAACATCCCGTCGCGCGTGCCGTCAATTTTATTATGGGAAAGGGTATTGTCATTTGCATAATAAACATGGAGCCCGTTTCCTTGTGCGGCGATCTCGCCTTTGCCGAGCCCTTTGATATCGTTGTAACGGACGATATTATGGCGGGCCTGGCTTAAATAAATACCGTGAAAGGAATGGCGGATTTTGATGTGTTCAATCACGTTTCCGTTTGTATAAACCTTGATGGCCGCGTATTCCTCGGCAGAGTTGCGGTTCATGCTGCCATGGGTGACAGTCAAGCGGCTAAGTTTCACATTGGGTGCTTTTACGGAAATCACGTTTCCGGTTCTGTCTCCCTTGATCACGGTATTTTTTGAGCCGATAATGGTCATGCGTTTGTTGATGACAATATTGCCTTCGTATGTTTTATTTTCAAGCTTCAATACCGCCCCTTCTTTCAAGCTGTCGATTCTCGACTGCAGGTTTTCGGCTGCCATATTTTCCTCAGGTTTTATGAAAAATAGAAGAGAAAAGAGTAAAGATAGGAGCGTGAATTTTTTCATTTTTTCTTTCGATCCTTCCATAAAGGAATTAATAATAGAATGAACGCAGCAATCAGGATGTAAGATCCTGGGCCTAGAACGCTGTTCGTGATAAAGTTTGCAACTGTATTATGCCCTATAATAGGCGGAACAAATGGATCAATTTTAATAGGGGCTTCCGGGCTAAGATTGGTTCCAAAATCATGGAGTGCTTTGCGGAGATCGAGAACCCCAAGAATGCCGCCGATGGTGAATAAACCAATGACTCCGTACAGGACGGATTTTTTTCTAAGAATAGCCGTAATCAGTGTCAGAGCGGCTAATCCTCCGATTACATATTGCAGATAGGATAGTTCAGGGAATGTTTCTTCGCTGAAATTGGCCATTCCAATATAGTGGTTCAGCCCGTTGACGATATCAATCTGCCCCTCCAGCCTATTGGGATAAACTATGATATTTAACCCTTCCGGATATTGCGGTGCAAAGAAGATCATCTTCCACCATGGAAAAAAGATTGAAATGACCATTAACACAGCTGAAGCAGCAATTAGTAATGAAGAAATAATAGATAATTTTTTAGTTCTTCCGTTCAAGTTAACCACACCTTCGTAGTGAAATCTAGTGAACATTTCGTTGAAAACAGAGATGGGTATCAATCCATCGATTTGATACCCATCATCAGCTTAGTTTTTCGGTTTTACAAGGAAGTATCCTGTCATTTCTTGGTGCAGCGCTGAACAGAAGTTTGTACAGTATAGCGGAAAGGTTCCCGCTTTTTTCGCAACAAATTCCATTGTGTTTGTTTGGCCAGGCTGAACTTCCATGTTTAAGTTATAACTGTTGATGGCAAAACCATGGGTGATATCCTCATCGAAATCAATGTTCGTCAGGTGGATAAATACATGATCTCCTTCATTTACTTCAATGACGTCAGGGCGTTTTGCTTTAGCATCAAAGATGAATTTCGAACGCATTGCGATACCGTAAACGTGAACCTCCTTGCCTTTTCGAACGATTTTAGCATCAGCTTTCTTATAAACGGCATCTTTGTTCTTCTCATCCTTAGGATAAACGTTGATTGTATTAATCTTATCTGCCTTGATCATTTGTGCATAGTGCGGTTCTGGGTTAACCGGAGCTGATTGAATGACCTTCATTTTGCCGCTGATATCAATCAACTGCATGGATTCAGGATGGGAAGGTCCGACAGATAAGTAGCTGTCTTTGGCAATCTTGTTTAATGCAACGAGCCAATGTCCATCAGGTGATACAGTGTCGCCTTCTGCGGCAACAGAGTGTCCTGGAGAATATTGAACAGGCACACGGTCTAATGTTTTACCTGTTTTAGGATCCCATTTCACAACTTCTGAAGAAATGAACATGGTTGTATAGGCCATACCTTTGTCATCGAATTGTGTATGAAGCGGTCCAAGAGCATTCTCTGGGTTTACTTCTCTTTCCATGACAGATTCATATTTTAGAATGGGAATACCGTTTCTTTCACCGGCAAAATCTTTGTTGTCAACAGCTTTAAATGCTTTTTCAAAAGAGAATACAGTCATCGCTGGTGCAAGCTTACCGGATGCAATGAAATACTTGCCGTCAGGTGATACGTCCACACCGTGCGGTGATTTCGCAACAGGGACTAAATAAATTCCGCCCTTTTGTTTTTCAGGGAAAATCATTTTTTGGCCATTTACATCTTCATACTTGCCTTCCTTGACCATTTTCTCGAGCTCTTTCCAGTTAAAAAGAATAATATAGTCACGGTCAGCCTGTGACGCGTTAATTTCTAGGTTTGTTGTTGCTTCTTCTGTGTTGTAAGTCGTCATAACTGCCCAATCAGCAGAGCCTTTTTTGCCGGCATCGGAAAGGTCATAGGACCATGGCGGAAGAGCTACTTGATAAGCAATGTTCAGCTTTTCTTTGTTTTGATCAAATGTAACGGCACTCATCACGCCGCGGTATTTTGTGCTGTAATCATCAAGAGATTCATATTTTTGTCCAAGCGGTACGGCGAAGCGTGTCGGCAGGAACATGTACTCAGTGTTTTCCGTAACGAAGGCAGCACAGTGAGGGCCGCTTGTGTTCGGAACATTGATAATATCTTTTACGGTAAATGTTTTTAAATCCAATGCTGCAGCACGGCTGTTGCCAACATCAGTTGCAAACATGAATTTACCATCATAGTCACCCTTTGTTTCAGAGAATGCAGGGTGGTGAAGGTCACCCCATGTGTAGCCACCCATTAATTTCTTGGAATGCTCATCAAAACCATACCCTGTAGCTGAGTCTGGTGAGAATACTGGTATGGTACGAATATGACGCATGGAAGGCACACCATAGATAAACATTTGCCCAGAGTGGCCGCCTGATGCAAACAAATAGTAATTATCTTTTTTACCAAATGGAACATAAACTTTTTCGGCATCACTTTTATTGCTCGCGGAAGCGGTTTCATTCTTCGCGTTTGAAGAAAAATCCGCGAAGGAAATCGTCGCTGCAACAAAACCGGCAAGTAAACCGGATGCGATTGGAATCCATTTCTTCATCAATTACACCACCTTGCTTATTATTTTGCTTCTGACGCTTGCTTTAAAAGATCAAGCACTTGTTTGCGCTCATCATCTGTTAACGGATTTTTACCAATAACTCCTGACATAACGGCTGAAGTCGGCTGTTTCAGGAATTCTTCAATCGGCTTGCCATGCTTGCCTTCGACATTAACAAAAGCTTGAGAAAGGTCTGGACCAACTGCGCCGCCTTTTAGATTAAGCGACTCAACACTGTGGCAGCCAAGGCATCCTTTTTTATTAAGGATATTTTCCTCGTTAGCTGAAGAAGCGGCTGCTGCATTTTCTTTTGCATCATTTTTTTCTTCTTTTGCGGCGGCGGTGTTCGTTGATTCTGTTTGTGCTGACTCCGGTTTTTTATCTGTGTCACTCGTCAAAACCCCAAACACGAGATAACCAAGGCCAAAGCCAAGCAATGCACTAATAACAAAACTGATAATTGCTTTATTCATTATGTCCCCCTCCTTTTTGTTAAATGAACAACTTTATCCTAAACCCAAAAGTTTTTTTGCTTAGTGATGTACTTCACATCAAATTGTGTGTTTATGAACGTTTTGTGAAGTGGATAGTAAAGGCTAATAAAAATGAGATTTCTGAAAAATGAACTTTTTGCGAAAATTTTCGCTTTATGTTATTGAAAGAGGGATTGGAGCGTAAGGCACGAGACTCCTCCGTGACAGGTGCAAGTGTTGCACTTTGCTGCAAAAAAAAAGCCCTTCGCATGAAAGGCTTTTAATTATCGAGCGCCCAGCGACTAGTGTAATTCGCTAAGCGGACGCTTCCACTTTTCTAGTTTGAAAATTTGTATGTCCAGAACCGTTCGTTGTTGATCCAGACCATAATTTGCGGATCTTGATTTTTTAACTTTTCCTCAACATCCTTGAACATCTGCTCTGTCTGCGAGCGGTGTGCCTGAATGGCAGCGAGCTTTGTTTTGGCTACGGGGCTAATGTTGTTGATAATGTCCGCTTCTCCAAGCTCTTCGACGCAATTATTTGAGAAGGCGACGCAGTGTAGGGTCGGCCTTGCGGCGGAAGGTAATTTTTCAACAGCACGGACGACGGCCGCACCGGTGGCATCATGGTCAGGGTGGACTGCATAGCCTGGATAAAAAGTAATAATGAGTGAAGGGTTCAAATCTTTGATGATGGATGAGATCGATTCGGTCAATTTATTCTCGTCTTCGAACTCAATCGTTTTATCACGGTAACCAAGCATGCGAAGGTCTTGGATACCCAAAACTCTTGCGGCCTCCTGAAGCTCTGCTTTTCTTATTTTCGGCAGGTTTTCGCGGTTCGTAAATGGGGGATTCCCCATATTGCGGCCCATTTCTCCTAAGGTTAAGCAGGCATAGGTGACTGGCGTGCCGTTTTGTACATGGGTCGCAATTGTCCCGGATACACCAAAAGCCTCATCATCGGGGTGAGGGAAAATAACCAGGACATGGCGTTCTTTTTCCATCGGTTCTGCTCCTTTCCAATTATTCAAATGGAGTCGTGCTGATTTCTAAAGCAACAGCAAGCTTCCCATTATGGTCGTGGCCGGCTAATAAAAGCTGCTGGTGGTCATTGATTTCAAAGTGAGTAATACCTTCGGCATAGATCCAGCCGAGATTTATTTTTAAGCCCACCCTGTATGGTCCATCGCCGGTGATTTTTCCTAACTCATAGCGGACAAGCGCGTTTCGGATATAGGCCCCTGCAGAAAAGAAAGACTGATCTTTGTGAGAGGCGTATGCACCGTTTGTTGTTTCAAGGTGGATATAGACATCTTGATTGGCAAAGCCCTTGATGGCTTCCTGTACACGTGTAACGTCAATTAACTCCAAGTTAATGGCCTCCTTTCCGTTTTTCCATAATGACTATTGTAATTAATAATGTAACTATCATACTAAAATAAGTAAAAAAATGCGAAAATCATGCCTGAATACTATGTAAGTCCAAAGGGAAAAGGGTGCCTTGTTTGACACCCTTTGTTAGTTCAATATATATTAACCTTTTAATGTACTGCGATAAGCGCCATGCCATGTTGGACCGACATATTCGTTTAAGCGGAACCCTTGCTTGATACCTGCAGAAACAAATGCTTTCGATACATCCACAGCTTCGTAAACGGATTTACCTTTTGCGAGTTCTGCTGCGATAGCAGCAGAGTTGGTGCAGCCTGCGCCATGGGTGAAGTAGGTTTCAATTTTTTCTGATTCGTATACTTTAAATTCTTTGCCATCAAATAGAAGGTCAAGTGATTTTTCCTCTGCCTGCAGCTTGCTGCCGCCTTTGATGAGGACATTTTTGGCTCCCAGATCATGGATTTTTGCTGCCGCCTGCTTCATATCATCCAATGTTTTCGGTGTTTTCATGCCGGAAAGCTGTCCTGCTTCAAATAGATTTGGCGTTACTACCAAGGCACGAGGCAGGAGAAGTTCACGCATCGCATCGGCGGTTTCGGGATTCAGCACCTCATCTTCACCTTTACATACCATCACAGGGTCGATGACAACGCGCTCTAATTTATGCTCATCCATTTTTCTTGCAGCCAATTCAATGATTTCCACTGTTCCCAGCATACCGGTTTTCATGCCGTCAATTCCGACAGATAGAATCGTTTCCAGCTGCTTCTCAAGAAGGTCAAGGTCGATTGGGAAAACGTTATGGTGCCAATGTTTTTTTGGATCCATCGTTACCAGGCAGGTAACGGCTGTCATCCCATATACGCCGAGCTCCTGGAATGTTTTTAAGTCTGCCTGCAGCCCTGCACCGCCGCTCGTATCAGAACCGGCAATCGTCATTACTTTTTTGATTGTCATTATGTAGTCCTCCTAAAAAATATCCACCTTTTTAGTATAAATCAACTTGAAAAATATATCAGAAATAATGTTTGGTTTTTATCAAAGAAAAAGTGCCAAAATGGCACTTTTTCCAAGCAAATTAACGATTGCGCATCAACGGGAATAAAATGATATCACGGATTGAAGGTGAGTTCGTTATTAACATAACTAACCGGTCAACTCCGATACCTAATCCTCCTGCTGGCGGCATTCCATATTCTAATGCTTCAATGAAGTCTTCATCCATTGGATGGGCTTCATCATTTCCCTGCTCACGCTCTACTATTTGCTCTTCAAAACGCTCTCTTTGATCGATTGGATCATTTAATTCTGTAAAGGCGTTCGCATGTTCGCGGGCAACGATAAATAATTCAAAGCGGTCGGTGAATCTAGGATCCTCATCATTTTTCTTGGCAAGAGGGGAGATTTCCACTGGATGCCCATAAATGAATGTTGGCTGGATCAGTTTTTCTTCTACTTTTTGTTCGAAGAATTCATTTACAATATGGCCATAAGTCATATGGCCAGCAATTTCAATACCGTGTTCTTCCGCTAACTGGCGGGCTTCTTCATCACTTGTTACATTCCATAAATCAACACCGGTATATTTCTTAACCGCATCCACCATGTGGAGTCTTGTCCATTCCGGTGTTAAATCTACATCATATTCGCCGTATTGAATCTTCGTAGTCCCTAACACTTTTTGAGCAATGTGAGCGATTAAGTTTTCTGTAACGGTCATAATATCGCGATAGTCGGCATAAGCCTCATAAAGCTCAATCATCGTAAATTCCGGATTATGACGGGCGGAAACACCCTCATTTCTGAATACGCGGCCAATTTCATAGACTTTTTCAAGACCGCCGACAATCAGCCTTTTTAAATGAAGCTCTGGGGCAATCCGGATATAAAATGGAACGTCAAGTGCATTGTGATGCGTAATGAACGGGCGGGCAGCAGCGCCCCCTGGAATAGCATGAAGCATAGGGGTTTCCACTTCTAAGTAGCCATTGGCATCTAAGTAGTTGCGCATTTCCCTGATTATGAGGCTCCGCATGATCAGAGTCTCTTTACTGTCCTGATTCATGATTAAGTCCAGATATCGCTGGCGATAGCGCTGTTCAATATCTTTTAGGCCTTGGAATTTATCTGGCAGTGGACGCAGAGCTTTCGATAAGAAGGTAAAGTCTTGGACTTTTACTGTAAGCTCACCTGTTTTTGTTTTAAACATGGTTCCAGTAATACCAACGATGTCTCCTAAATCAGAAGAATCAAAAATCTCGTACTGGTCCGCACCTACGATATCTTCCTTTAAGTAAACTTGAATTTGTCCTGTTAAATCTTGAATGTGAGCAAAACCGGCTTTTCCTTTTCCACGTTTAGTCATGATGCGCCCAGCAATCGTTACGGAAACATTCTTATCTTCAAGCTCTTCATTTTCGAAGCTGCTGTAAAGATTGCTTATTTCTTCTGTGCTGTGTGTTCTTACAAAGCGCTTACCAAATGGGTCAAGACCTTTTTTACGCATTTCTGTCATCTTTTCTCGTCTTACCCTCAATTGGTCGTTCAATTCTTCATGACTCACAACTATCAACTCCATTTCTCTTTTTTATAAAAAAATATTATAAAAACGAGAGTACTTTTGAATAAAGCACTCTCATTTTTATTACATGGTAGTTAAAATTGCCTTCAATTAAGAAGCTTTTTTGGAAACCTGGCTAGGCTGAGCAAGATCGAATTTATGTGAAAGGAATCCATATAATGTCCAACCAGTGAAAGTTACGATCGAACCGTAAGTCATTGCCTCTAATCCAGAGCCATAAAGAGCGTATAAGCTATAAACTGAACCGATAAATGCAATTATATTTCCCATTTTTGCCTTTTTAGCTGGAACATTGGCTTGTTTTTGCATGACCATCAATGCAGCCATAGACAACAAATATGGAATAAGATTCGTTACTACTGCCAAGTTAACTAATGTATTAAATTGTTTATTTAAAGACGGACTAATTGTCATTAATGCTAATAATGTTTGAATAACACCAAGAATAAGCATACCAACAATTGGAGCATCAGTTTTTGTTACTTTAAGAAATACTTTAGGGAAATATCCTTCCATAGCAGAGCTCTTAAATACTTGAGCAATTGTAAACTGCCAACCTAGTAATGAACCCACACATGCTAGAGTCATTAACGCCATAACAACTTTACCAACAGCTGGGGTAAAAATTGTAGCAAATGCTAGACCAAATGGTGCGTTAGAATTTGCTAAGTCCATATTAGGAACAATACCAGCAATAACGTTTGTAGAAATGATATAAATTACAGCAGCAGCTAAAGTACCACCAAGAACGGCGATTGGAACGTTTTTCTCAGGATTTTCAACAGCATCCGCATTAGAACAAGCAGACTCAAGTCCCAAGAAAGCCCATAAGGTGATGGAAATTGATTTTCCAATTCCTGCAAAGAATGAATAATGATGTGGATTCCATGCTTGAGCATATTGGTGTCCATCAAACCAGAACCATCCAATAATACTAATCGCAACTACAGGAACAATAACACCCCATACAGTAACACCACCGATTTTACCTGTGATTCCTGCTCCACCAAAGTTAAGAATAGTTGTTAACCATAAAACACCAATTGTACACATTCCGATTGCAACTGGAGATAGCTCCAATCCAAATAATACTGTACCATAACCAACAGCAGTAACAGCGATGGCTACGTTAGCAATAAGCAATGACAAACCATACGTATAGTTGGCCATAAAGCTACCTGCTTTACCGAAGGCATACTCAGCATATCCTCCCATACCTCCGCCTTTACGACTAAACATTCCACATTGAGCAAAAGCATACGCTAAAGCCAATGAACCTAATGCCGTAACGATCCAAGAAAGAATTGACATTGTTCCAACTTGTGCTAAGTTCGTTGGAAGCATGATGATTCCAGAGCCCATCATATTAACTGCTGTTAATATGGTTAACTGCACAGCATTCATTTTATTCTTGTTTTGACTCATAATTGACAGCTCCATTATTAAATTTTTTAATAGTAATATTATAAAAGTGCTAAAAACCTGTGATAGTTTTACCTGATAGGAAGGTGTACCTTCCTATCAGGTATTTATTGGATAAAGATTACTTAGACTTATAAACCAGCCATTTCGTGCTCTTTTTGACCTTTGGTCTCTGCAGCAACAGGTGCTTTATCTAAAACATATCCAAAAGCTTTAACATTGCCATCTTCTTGTTCTATAAAGTAAACGCCATGAATTTCACAAGAGAAGCCAGGGAAATTATTAATGCTTTCTTCTAAAGCTAAGAAATATTGTTGTACGGTCTCGGTCCATCTTTCACCAGGAACAACACAGAAGATTCCTGGAGGATAAGGTAGAGCACCTTCTAATGCAACTTCACCAGCAATATCAGTTATTGGCACCAATTTAGAGTTGTTGCGGATTAACTCATATCTAGCTTGTTGAGGAATCATTACTGATTCTGGTAATGTAGCTTTACTAAATAATTGTTTTTGATATTTTTTAACATTTCTATTTTTATAGAATTCATGCATTTCTTGACAAAGCATTCCAATTGTATAGCCTTTATAACGATCTTTATTCTTGTTATACATTTTTGGAAGTACGACACTTAAAGGTGCATCTTCTTTTATAAATTGTTCAAAGCGAACCATTTGTGATACTAGGTTTTGCATTTTTGTTTGTGTTGAAGCCGGTGTTAATAAGAATACAATGGAATTCAAATCATTTTTCTCAGGAATAATGCCATTTTCTCTTAGGAAGTTACAAAGAATAGTAGCTGGGATACCAGTTTCTTCATAGTCACCTGTTTCAGCATTGATACCAGGAGTAGTGAACAACAATTTATTTGGGTCAACAAAATATTGGTTCTCGCCATAGCCTTCAAATGAATGCCATTTTTCACCTGGATGGAATTTGAAGAATTCTAGATTATTAGCAATTTCTTCTGTGTCATGCTCTCCCCATTTCTTTCCGTTAATTACTTGCGGAATAAATGGTTTAATTAAAGAACAATTGTTTAATACTGATTTTCTTGTTTCAACGCCAAGCTTAACGGTGTCAGCCCACATCTTAAGACCTGCTTCGCCATCGTGCATTCTAGCGTTGACATCCATACTTGCATATAAAGGATATAATGGACTTGTTGAAGCATACATCATATAAGAATTGTTGAAACGTTTGTGATCTACATAACGTTTTTGTCCTTTAATATGACTATCTTTTTTATGAATTTGTGATGCTTGTGACAATGCAGCTAGTTGTTTGTGAATAGACTGTGTAACAAAAATTCCAGGGTCATTTTCGTTAAGTTCTAACAATAGTGGTGAACAGTCTTTCATCATTGGAATAAATTGTTCATAACCAACCCATGCTGAGTCAAATAGGATGTAATCGCAAAGATGTCCAATTCGATCAACAACTTGACGCGCGTTATAAATAGTACCATCGTAAGTTCCTAATTGAATAACGGCTAATCTAAATGGTCTTTTTGCATCTACTTTTTCTGGTGCAACACTAGCAACTTGTAATCTTAAATAATCTTCATCGAAGCAGTG
>CAYNUT010000027.1:0-35942 GCA_964400595.1 uncultured Neobacillus sp.
GGAAAGCGAAGTGCCTGGAGCGCCAGTCAACAGACATGTTGCAAAGCCTATATATTAATAATATTACAATAAATTAACGCGGTGAATTGTTAAAGTAAATAAAAAAATAAAAGGCTGCCGAAGGATTTTCGACAGCCTGAGCCTTGAATAATTTAAAGACTCTTTTTTCGAACATATTATGGTTCAAAAATCAGCTTTCCATGAGTTTTCCGAGATTGCATCAGCTCATGAACATTCGCTGCCTCTTCAAGTGGAAACACGCCGCCAATGGTCAGTTTTAATTTGCCTTCCCCTAGGTATGTCATTAACTCTATTAAACTTGGCTGAAGCAACTCCGGCTTCCGCATAATTTGAGGCAGGAAGAACCCAATGACCGATTGATTTCTTGCCATTAATGAAGATGGATAAAACTTGGGCTGCTCCCCGCTTGCCACTCCGAAAATAACGAGCCGCCCAAATGTGGCGAGGCATTTTAATGTTTTATGAAAAATTTCCCCGCCAGCCATTTCGAGCGCAACATTCACTCCTCTTCCGCCAGTTGCTTCAAGGACCTGTTCCTCCCAATTTGGTTCAGAATAATTAATCAGAACATCAGCCCCCATTTCGCGGGCAAGCGCCAATTTCTCAGGAGTACTTGCCGTTGCAATGACCTTGCTTGCTCCAAAATGCTTGGCCAGCTGAACAGCAATAGTACCGACACCTCCCGCTGCAGCATGGACTAGAACACTTTCGCCTTTTTCCAGGCGGCCCATGGTTTTTAAGACATGGTAGGCACTTAAGCCCTGAAGCGGCAGGGCAGCTGCCTGGTGGAAGCCTAGTGCTTTGGGCAGCGGAATAAGCGCCCGTTCATCGGCAAGAGCATATTCAGCATAGCCGCCTGATTCAATTAAGGTCACAACCCTTGTGCCCGGCTTCACTGATTGAACCTGGTCGCCAACTTCGACAACCACTCCTGCAATTTCCGCCCCGGGTACGAATGGAAGAGGCGTATGCACTACATAATGCCCTTCTCTCCGGGCTGTATCTGCATAATTAACCCCGATTGCCTTAATTTCAACCAAAACTTCGTGTCCGGTGGGTGCCGGTTTTTCAAGATTAACAAATTTTAGAACTTCTGGTCCGCCATATTCTGTGAATTGAACTGCTTTCATTTTTCATCTCCTACTTCCCTTTAAATGCCGGTTTTCTCTTTTCTTTGAAGGCAGCAATACCTTCTTTATGGTCTTCAGTTTGAACCATTAAAATCTGATTAAGCCTTTCTTGTTCAAGGATTTCTTCCAGTGAAGCTGTAAATGCCTGGTCAACAAGCTTTTTCTGCTTGCCAAAAGCCTTTCCCGGTCCGTGTGCGAGTTTTAAAGCCAGCTTTGTAGTCTCTTCCTGAAGTTTTTCCAAGGGGACTAAATAATTAATAACGCCCAATTGATAAAGCCTCTCGGCAGGTACCGGCTCTGCAGTAAAGAAGAATTGTTTCGCTAAGTGAGGACCAACCAATCTTGGCAGAAAATAAGAGCCCCCGCCATCCGAAATCAAACCCACCTGTGAAAAACTCAAGGCAAATTTGCTATTCTCTGCGGCAAGAATTATGTCGCATGCTAAGGCTAAATTGAAGCCGGCTCCGGCAGCAAAGCCATGCACCGCTGCAATGATTGGCTTTTCTGTGTTTTTCATCGTGACAATCAGCTCATTGAGCCTGCCAATATGCTCATACACCTGGACACCGCCGGTTTGCCCCATTGTTTTTACATCACCGCCGGCGCTAAAGGAACGGCCTGCCCCTGACAAGACAATCACCTGGACATCCACATCATCCTGCGCTTGCCGGATTGTATCTGTTAGGCCTAATATCATATCTGGACTAAAGGCGTTCAAGCTCTCAGGCCGGTTCAATGTTAACGACAATACCGGACCCAGCTTTTCAATTAATAAATGTTCTTGAGTCAATGAAATCTTCCTCCCTTGTAATATACAATCTATTAATCTCATTTCCCATGGATGACTTACTTAATCATCCAGCCTCCCTGCTGCCTGCTTCGGTCACTGCTGGGATGGTTTGCGAAAAACTCATTTCCACGCGCCCTTTTTTCTATTTCTTTCATTTTCTAGAGCTTTTCATTCGCCACATTTACAGCGTGATGAATCAATCCTTTAACAAAATGATTAAAAGCAGCAAAACGGATATCACTCGTTTGCCCTTTTTTATACCGATAATAGATTTGCTGGCCAATCCCTGCGAGCTTAAAGTAAGCAAACGTTAAATAAAATTGCATATTAGATACGTCTCTACCGCTCTTTTTAGCATAGATCTCAATGAATTCTTTTCTCGTCAAAAATCCTTCATAAACAGCCGTAACTGGATCTTTCCCCAGTCCCTTTTTCAAGTCTTCCGGGTCGTCAGGAAGATTCCAATAACTCATGGCAGCACCAAGGTCTGCAAGCGGATCACCAACGGTTGTCATTTCCCAATCAAACAGTCCAACCATTTCTGTAAATTCCTCATTCAGCATGGCATTGTTTAATTTGTAATCGTAATGAATCACCGCTGCTTCGGACTGCGCAGGAATATGATTAACCAGCCATTTTATTAAGGAATCAACCTCTGGTAATTCCTCGGTCTTCGCGCGGTCATAACGGCTAATCCACCCATGGACCTGCCTTTCCATGAAACCATCCGGCCTGCTGATTTTGGTTAGACCGGTTTCCCTGTAGGGAATGGCATGCAGATCCACTAGTTTTTCTACCATGATCTCTGAAATGTGGCGGCAAAGCCCCGGTGTCACTTGGATCCCCTCCGGAAAGGAAGTATCAAGGACTACTCCATTTTTTCTTTCCATAATGAAAAAGGGACTGCCAACAATCTCAAGGTTATCAGAAAACAAAAACGGCTTTGGGGCGGCTGGAAAGATAGGGTTAAGCACTGAAAGTATCTTATATTCTCTTTCCATGTCATGAGCCTTTGGAGCCACCGGCCCGAGCGGAGGACGTCTTAACACCGCCTCCCAATCTCCCATCTTTAATTGATAGGTCAAATTAGAATGTCCGGCAGAAAATTGCAAAATTTCAAGCGGGCCTCCAGGCAATTCTTCGATGTTATCCCGGAGGTAGGTATCTAAAACAGTCAGATTTAATTCTTCTCCCTTACGAACAGGAATCGTATCCTTATTCATTTGCTGCGGCATGTACATCCTCCTTTCAATTTTGAAAATTTAAACATTCGGAAGTGCGAGCTGGAAATTTCAATACTAACCGGTCGGTATTTGTCTTTTTAAAAAAAGAGTGGGCGCATTTTAAAAAACTCCCTCTCCCTTGTTTTTCGTCAATTCAGTTGAATTCCCTTTAAAATCATTTCGACAAAAATCTCTGCTACTTCCCTGGCCGAACTACTTCCATTAGGATTAAACCATTGATAACTCCAATTGGTGATTCCTAAAATGCCAAAAGTGATGATAGCAGGATTTAAGTCTGAACGAAATTCTCCATTCTTCATCCCTGTTCGAATTAACTCTTCAATGTTCAGTCGAAATTGGTCGCGCTTTGGATCAATCAAAGCAAAACGGTCCGGACTTAAGTTTTTCAATTCGCGAAAAAATATTTTTGCCGCCAAGCCCTTGGTTTTAATGTCGTTTAGCAGCATATAAACAATCTCAAATAATTTTTGTTTACAGGATTTTGCTTCATCATTAAAAATTTGTTCCTGCTGATAAAGCAATTCATCAATATAGCCAAGATGAATATCCATCAACAATTCTTCTTTACTGGAAAAATAATAATAAAATGTGCCTTTCGTAACACCAAGTGAATCGACAATATCCTGAATGGAAGTTTCACTAAACCCCTTTTTCTCAAATAAGCGGATGCTTTGTTCCGTTATTTTTTCTTTCACCGTTATGTCCTCACAATCTGTAAAAATGTCTATTGGACATTATACCATAATCCATTCCGTTCCTTTGCACGCATTCCGTGAAAGTTTAAGGAAATCTCTTCTAATCGATTCCGGCTTATTTGCCTAGAAGGTCAGGCCGCCGCCGTCAACCGACAGGGTAGTTCCCGTAATAAACGAAGCCTCATCTGATGCCAAAAATAAAACAGCATTGGCAACCTCATCAGGAGTACCTATCCTCCCAAGTGCATTTGCCCTTGAAATAATCGGCCATTTCCGCTTATTTTGTTTCCATACATCAATAATTTTCGTATCGATGACTCCTGGTGCAATTGCATTTACACGAATATTGTATTTCCCATATTCAAGTGCTGCGTTTTTTGTCAAGACTACAACTCCTGCCTTTGACGCATTATAAGCGGACATATACTTCTGTCCCTTTATTCCCAACAAGCTCGAGGTATTGATAATAGCCCCTCCCCCGGCTTTTTCCATTTCCGGAACAGCGTATTTTATGCCCAGAAAAACTCCTTTTAAATTAATATCAATAACTTTATCCCATTCTTCCTCTGACAATTCAACACTCCGGACTTCAGAGTTGCTGATGCCTGCATTGTTGAACATGATATTTAATACCCCAAATGTATTTGTGGCTGCATGAATTAAATCCTGAATTTGACGGGAGTCCGATACATCTGTATTTACAAATATCGCCTTTCCTCCTGCTTTATGAATGAGGCTGACGGTTTCTTCCCCCGCAGTGGAATCCACGTCTGCAACCGCTACACCAGCCCCTTCCTTTGCAAAGAGAAGGGCGGTTGAGCGGCCAATCCCGCTTCCCCCGCCTGTTACAATAGCTGTTTTTCCAATTAATCTCATTTATATCATCCTTCTTTTCTCTCTAGTTAAATTAATATTCACTTTACAATTACTGATATTTTCTTAGTTCAAGCTTTGCAATCTGCGCCCGGTGAACCTCATCAGGACCATCTGCAAGCCTTAATGTTCTCGCATTTGCCCATTGAGCGGCTAGTGTGTAATCATTGGACACACCTGCAGCACCGAAAGCTTGTATTGCACGGTCAAGGACCTTTAAAGCCATTGACGGCGCGACCACTTTGATCATCGCAATTTCTGCTTTCGCTTCCTTATTTCCAACCGTATCCATCATATACGCAGCTTTTAGTGTAAGAAGCCTTGCTTGTTCAATATCAGTTCTTGAATCAGCAATCCATTCTTGAACCACGCCCTGACGTGATAAGGTTTTTCCAAATGCCGTTCTAGTTTGAACTCGTTTACACATCTCTTTAAGTGCACGTTCAGCGGCGCCTATCAGTCTCATACAATGATGGATTCTTCCCGGCCCGAGGCGTCCCTGGGCAATGGCAAACCCTTTCCCCTCGCCCCAGAGGATATTTTCAGCTGGAACGCGGACATTTTTATACGTAATCTCTCCGTGTCCATGCGGAGCATGGTCGTAGCCAAACACCGGCACCATTCTTTCGATTTTAACCCCAGGTGTATCCAGCGGAACGAGAATCATCGATTGCTGCTCATGGCGATTAGCATTCGGATCGTTTTTGCCCATGACAACTGCAATTTTACAGCGCGGATCGCCTGCACCTGAAGACCACCACTTGCGTCCATTTATGATGTACTCATCGCCATCGCGTTCAATCCTGGCTTCGATGTTAGTGGCATCAGCCGAAGCTACCGCAGGCTCAGTCATTGAGAAACAGGAACGAATTTCACCGGCTAATAATGGCTTTAACCACTGTTCCTTTTGCCTCTTTGTTCCGTAACGCACCAATACCTCCATATTCCCTGTATCAGGTGCGCTGCAGTTAAATACTTCAGGGCCTATGAGCGAGCGGCCCATAATTTCGCATAAAGGGGCATATTCCAAATTGGTTAACCCTGCACCATATTCGCTTTCCGGCAAAAATAAGTTCCAAAGACCTTCAGCTTTCGCTTTTTCTTTGAGCTCCTCCATAATCGGCGGAACCCCACACCAGCGGCTTTCCTGTTCATTTAATTGCTGCTCATAAACTTTTTCATTGGGATAGACATAGGCATCCATAAAGGCAATTAATTTTGCCTGCAGCTCTTTTACCCTTTCAGAATATGAAAAATCCAACGTTTCCACTCCTCTCCAATAATATACTAACCGGTTGGTATGTTACGTTTATAATTATACACTCAAAAAGTAAATATTCAAATTCTTTTCGAAATATTCTAAAAAATCTCAACCAAAACAGGGTCTGACCTCTCTATCAAACGGTCAGACCCTTTTATAAATCTTTATATCTATCAAAATCTTCTATTTGCCTTTTTTTGCTTATTCATTACATCGTAGGATTTGTCGATAATATCAGTCAGGACATCACCTTTATAAATTCTGCCAAGTTTCAATCCCTGCTGATAATATTCGACGATTTCATCCAGCTTTGCTGAAGTCTCTTTCCTAATTCTCACATTTAATTGGATCCTTTCGTTTTCAGCCATGTCAGCCACTCCTATTCACATTTAAGCAAACTGCTAGCAATTTCCTATAAATGTGTTATTAATTGCTAATATACCATAATTCTACAAATTTTTCATTTTTTTCGTAAAAAATAAGATTGGTCATCGTCTGATGTCCAATCTCTATTATCATTCCTAATTAATGACCCTTTCTTCATTGGATTTGTTTATAAAATGACTTGCCAGCCATTCCTCAAGATGCTTTTCTAATTCCGGATGGAGCGGCAGATCCCCTTCAAGGGCAATGTCTTTTTTTACAGTAAACATGGTGGAGGTTTGCATAACCTTTTTACAGGAATGCCCCATATTTTCAATGACAAAATAGGTTCCATCACCACTTACATATTTCGGCAAATCTTCTAGTATCCCCGGATTTGCCTGGATATCATTAGTTCCTGTTATGGCTAGGACCGGACAGGAAACTCTTGCCAAGTCCTCTCTTACATTATAGGTAAAATGCTCCCGCATCCATTTGGCGTTAACCTTAACAAAGCTCTGCTTCATAACCTCCTGGGTTGAATTCATTACTTTTTCCAACTGCTTTTGTGCTTGCTGCTCCACCTTCTTGTGTACACCTAGAAGGCGAAGTAAAAACCCTTGAAACCCCTTGGCATTGATGATGTCTTGTGTGGCAATATCCCTTTGCCGCCTTAATGCCTCACTTAACCGCTCTATAGCCCCGGAAAGTAAAATTAAACCCCCAAGCTCCTCTCTTGCTGCCAATGCTGTCCCAATGGTAGTACCTTCACTATGTCCTAAAACAATCACATTTTCAGGATCAACTTGGGGCAGATTTTTTAATAGACGAACTGCTGCTTGGGCATCGTCAACTAAATCCCAAAGTCCTGTTGCAAAATAATCCCCCTCACTACCGCCTATCCCCCGTTTATCATAACGTAAGTTTATGAAGCCAATACCAGTTAAAAAATCTGCTAATTGCCTGTAGAGTTTTAAATCAAGCTTTTTATTTACCTTCCCGTTTCGATCAATTGGTCCTGATCCCTGAATAATTAGGATTGCCGGACTTTTTTCTGTCCGGGTTTCTGGAATACTTAATGTCCCCTTTAAGACGACTTTACTTTGAATCGTAACTTCCCTCTCCATTTTTAATCCCCCTATTTTTTCCTTTTTCTCTGTTTAATTATTACATGAAAAATCAATAAAATACTAATATTATAATGAGGAGGTTATTATTTGTATGGTTATTTCATCTATTCTCAGTATCTTATTATTTTCACAGCATGTAAATTTCCCCGACAGCTTAGCAATTACAAAGGATGGCAGAGCGATAAGGCAAATACATCGTGTGGATTTTACTTACCCATATACGGATTTACCAATAATTGATCCTAAAAAATATACCCATTTCTTGGACCAGCTTGATAAACAAATCTCTATTGCACCGGAAAATGCGAGTTTTGATGAAGATGGAAACATCATTCCTGAGAAATTTGGTTATCAAATTAATCGTCAAGCCATTACGGAACAAATTTATGGATATTTTTTTACTCATAAGCCTTCAAATTTAGAGATTCCAATCCAAACTGTTTATCCTAAAGTGGATAGCGAGCTGCTTCTTGAACTTCGAAGCATGCGGATCGGCCGTTATGTTACATCCTTTAATCCACATAATAAAAACCGGTCCAATAATATTAGACTAGCTGCCAAAGCAATTAATAACTATGTTGTCTTTCCGGGGGAAACTTTTTCTTTTAACAGAGTAGTTGGGAAAAGAACGGAAATTCGGGGTTATTTGCGCGCCCCTGTCATCGTCAGGGGGGAGTTTTCCGAAGATATCGGGGGAGGAATTTGCCAAGTATCTTCCACGCTTTTTAACGCAGTTGACAATGCAGGTCTGCAAATTGTCGAGCGTTTTTCCCACAGCCGAGAGGTACCTTATATTCCTCCAGGCCGTGATGCTACAGTCAGTTGGTATGGACCCGATTTTGAATTTAAAAATAAATATAATCAGCCTGTACTCATTCGTACCAAGACATTTGGAGGATTATTAATAATAAAAGTTTACTCTTCGGAGAACATTATTTACTCGCCGCGAAAAATCCCAAATAGCCTTTAATTAAAATAGTCCGCAAAAATAGCGGACTTTTACTTACGATCATTTCTTAGTGCACTTTCTAATAACTCCTCAGAAAACTCAGTTAAAGCAGCTTTGTCCATCAAATTTAGGTTAAGATTTGTTTTCGGCGTGAAATTCTTGACATTCTTCATTGCATTTTGAAATGGAAGTGCAAAATTTTTACGCTTTCCTCTTGTTATTCCAAAAACAGCAGCACTTATTCCAAGGCCGAATAGGGATGCCCACATTGCCCCTCTGCTTTTTCTTTTAGGCATAAACAATGTGAAAACCGGGAGTTTCAATAAGGTTCTCATTTGCTGCACTCCTTTTATCAAGTTACGAAAGGAAAATACCCTTCCTTGATTAATGTGTACATTTACCTGAAAAATATGTTGGAAAACTGCACTCAGCTCATTATTGCGTCCCATTAACATAATATAATTATTGTTATTAGGAAATTTCCTTATCATGAACCACTTTATGCTTTTTATCATAAAATGCAAAAAAAAAAAGAAACTAGGTGGTTCTATGGGAGGCTTATCATATATTGATTTCTTGGCCAAGTTTGGTGTTGGCGGAGCCCATCCAGGCGGGATCCATTTAACAAAAAACGTCCTTTCAAAAGAAAATATCACAGAAGAATCTTTTATTTTGGATGCAGGATGTGGAACAGGACAAACAGCTGCTTTCTTATACCAAGAGTTTAAAGCTATTGTATATGGGTTGGAAATTAATCCAATTATGCTGGAAAAAGCAAAAAATCGGTTCCAAGCTCTAAATGCACCGGTTCAATTAGTCAAGGGATCTGTAGAAGAAATTCCTTTCGAAGATCATACTTTTGACTTTATCATTTCCGAATCTGTGCTGGCCTTCGTTAATAAGCCAGCTGCCCTCAAGGAATTTTCCAGAGTGTTAAAAAAAGAGGGACGACTGATTGCTAATGAAATGACAATTAACACTAAGCTAAGTCCAGAAGCACAAAAAGAAATCATGAAATTTTATGACATCGATTCCCTTTTAATGGAGAACGATTGGCGAAGCCTTTTAGAAAAGGCGGGATTTACAAACATTGACGTAAAGTCCGAACAAATAGCCCTAACCCATGGTAATCATGCCCCGGAATTCAACTTCTCAAAAAATCTTGAGCCGGAGCTTTTCGAAGTTCTTAACCAGCATGGTTTTATTATTGTAAAGTATTCAGATAATTTAAGTTATCGGATTATCACTTGTAATAAAAGATAATGTTTAAGCAGCCCTTGCATTTTAACAAAAAATGAAGGGCTCTTTAATTTGACTTCACTCTATATTTTTTTGGAAAAAGAAAAAGGACAAGAATGGGTATTATGCCTTGGCATTCAAAGAAATCCCTTCATATTGTATAGCATGTCCGTACAGGAAAGGAGGAATTATTGATGGAGTTTAATTTTGAGCAAGCAAGACGTTTAGAAGGTAAAATGATCCGCTTCAAAAATAAACAAGGTGAAATGGCAATTGGAAAAGTAATCAAAGTGACAAAAGATGGTCTGGAGATTGAAGAACTGCGTTCATCCGGTACCGATGATGGTTATGGCTATGGTGTTTGTGGAAGGCCATTTTGGGGACCTCCTGTTTTCTTTCCATTCGTCGGATTTAGACCTTTTCCATTCTTCTTTTGGTAAGAGAGGAACCGTCTTATTTTTAACCATTTAAACCAACTAAAACCTTTCGCAACTTTCACACCAAAGTGAATATTATGGAGCTCCCGTCAAAAAATAAAGACGTGAAAGGTTTGGTGAAAATATGGAAAAGACACTAGGATATCTAAGAGAAACATTATCTAATTATACTGACAAGCATTCTGAAGGGAAACATTTGTACCGAAAATTGGTGGAAGGCCGCTACGTTTCTGAAGAGTCTTTCGTCTGGGATTTAACTCAAAAAGAAGTTCATTTTTTAAATAAAATCCTCCCAGATGAAATCAACTACGCCAAAGAAGAACAGGACGAAAAAAGAGCCGATCAACTAAATGAGGTATATGAACTATTGTTCTGAATGGTAAAAAAGATGGCAGAGAAAAAATCTGTCATCTTTTTTGGGAATATTTCATTTTTTGCAAATATTATTTCCTAGGTAAGCGCAAGGTACGACAAATGCTGATTCTCCTTAGAGCATGATTTCCCTATCAAACGACACAAAATGAGGAGAAACTACAGAACTTTTTCTTGATTGAATAGTTTTTTCCGAAATACGACAAATCCTTTAATTACGCTATAATTCCCTATCTTTACTGCTTTTTTTTAATCTTCCAGTTTCTTTCAGTGCTTTTTTTAGGACTAATTCAATTTGAGCATTCACACTGCGAAATTCATCATCAGCCCATTTTTCGATCGCATCGTATGTTTCCTGGTCAATTCGCAGCAAAAATCGTTTTTTTTCAGCCACATAACCACTACCCTTAATAAATTGATCCTGTATTAATCACCGGCTGGCTGCCCTTCTCAGAGACTAATGCAACCATTAAATTATTCACCATTTGTGCCTTCTTTTCTTCATCCAGTTCAACAATTCCTTCACTGCTCAATTGTTCAATGGCCGATTTCACCATCGATACTGCCCCGTCGACAATTACTTTTCGAGCCGCCAATACTGCTTTTGCCTGTTGTCTTTGCAGCATGGCATGGGCAATTTCACTGGAATAGGCTAAATGCATAATTCGTGCTTCCATGATTTCGACACCCGCAAGTTCCAGTCTTTTTTGCAAATCCCTTGTCAGTTCGTCTGCCACCTCATCGGAATGCTGTCTTAAAGAAATTTCATAATCATTATTAAAATTATCATATGGATACTGACTTGCAATATGACGAAGACCTGTTTCACTTTGCGTATGGACAAACTCTTTATAATCCTCAACACCAAACGCTGCCTTTGCAGTGTCAGATACTTTATAAACAACAACCGCTGCAATTTCAATTGGATTGCCCTCTAAATCATTGACCTTTAACTTATCACTGTTAAAGTTAATAACCCTGAGGGAAACTGTTTTTCTGACAGTAAGCGGCATGGTTAGCCAAAAACCTTCATGTTTGATGACACCAAGATAACTTCCGAATAATGTAAACACCTTCGCCTGATTTGGCTGAATAATGGTAAACCCTGATAGGAGAAGAAAAGTAACCAACCCAAATAAAATCGCTAGTATGAAGAAAGGAACGCTTTCATTTACGGCAAATTGCTGAAAACTAATACCCGTTAGCGCTGCAAAAAAAAGGAATAAAAGCATACCAATAAAACCATTTATTTTCAAGATATCTTTTTCTCTCACCAAAACCACTCCCTTAATATAATTTCCACCTTTCACCAATTATGATATCACTTTAATATCAATATGAACAGCAAAAAAACAAAAAAGCCTGCAATTGCTGCAAGCTTTTAGTGGATATCTCTTTTCTTAAACCTTCCGCCCCGAACTTCAGCAATATCCGCAACCGCTAAAAAGGCATTATCATCATTTTCCGTAACGATTTCCTTTAATTTTGCTTCCTCAAGACGATTGATGACACAGAAAATAACTTTTTTATCGTCACCCGAATAGGCGCCCTCGCCGTTCATATATGTTACACCGCGGCCAAGCCGATTTAAAATGGCGTCTCCGATTTGTTTTGCATTGTCGCTAATTATCCAGACCGATTTAGATTCATCAAGGCCTGTAATGGTTATATCAATCGTTTTATAGGCAACAAAATAGGCTATTAAGGAATACATTGCCCGATCCCAGGAAAATACAAACCCTGCACTTCCTAGTATAAAAAGATTAAAAAACATGATGATTTCGCCAACTGAAAATGGAAGCTTATTATTAAATAGAATGGCCAATATTTCTGTGCCATCGAGGGAACCCCCGTA
This sequence comes from uncultured Neobacillus sp., assembly GCA_964400595.1. GTDB lineage: Bacteria > Bacillota > Bacilli > Bacillales > Cytobacillaceae > Neobacillus. The sequence goes on from CAYNUT010000027.1 coordinate 12,360, forward strand.
TCGGATAACCATGCCGACACCTATACCGAGGACAATCCCTCCAAAAACAGTGGCTAAAAGAATATCCTGGGTAAAAGCAGGTACCGGATGAAGTATGGTAGTTGCTATAGAAAGGACAATAATGCCATAAAGAGTGGATATTGCGAAGGTTTTTCCTATTTGTTTATAACCGATAAAGAAAAAAGGCATATTCAAGATAAAAAGGAAAATTCCCAGTTTCCAGCCTGTCAAATACGAGAGCATAATGGAAATTCCTGTGATGCCGCCATCAATAACATTGTTTGGTACAAGAAAGATTTCAAGTCCCACCGCCATTAAGACTGCACCAAGTGTTATTAATAAGATCCGCTGAAATATTTTTTTCTTCGGTAATTTTCGATGCTGAATTTTTTCCATAAGTGCTTCCTGTTGTTCGACTAAATTTAATTCTTGTGTACCTGTCATTAACTTGCCCCTCTCAAAAAAGTCTTCTATTTTATAGTATAGCGAATCTTTGGTTCCAATAATAATGTTTTGCCTTATTTGCTCCGATTAAACAGAAAAATAAAAAGAAGCTGCTTCACCCTTGGAAACAGCTCCTTAATTATTATTAACATCTTAGGGGACCCAACCATGACATCAGCCAATTTGAAAATTAAAACACTAAACAATCAGCCGATGTGTGTTTGTTCCGTTGAAGGAATTAATTCACATGTGGAAATGGAATTCAAATTCCTAAAAAGAAACAAAACTTTTCGGTTTCTCACCGAATCAAACTCATTATTCCCTCATTTGGATCCTCAGTTTCTTGGCAATGCATCCTATTTGTGAAGGTATTCGGTTACCAATACACGGATAAAAATCTTCGTTTATCACATGTACTAACCTATAAATTTTAAACTTTTTCCTTTGATATGGTTTGCTATGGATACATAGTTACCAAGTATGAAAGGATTTTGTTTGTCATTTATGCCTTTTCAAATAGATGTTTCATCGCTCCACCTGCCAAATGAAAAAACTGGAATAACCTTACTATCGTTCACTAACGGAACGAACACGTATGGTTGAGTCTCCTAAGATGTTATTTTTTAATATTTCTTTTTACAGTTATATTATAACACGGAATATTTTGAATTTACGTGAAATTTTTGTCTGAAATGTGAACTTTTGATCTTAATCGGTAATCGGATTTTTAAAATTGTCTTTTACCAGAATATGAAACTCTCCAATTTTTTCCTCAATCCGCCTTTTATTTTCGTCAATCTTATTATTATTCGGAATTGTGACCTTCCTGCCGTCTCTTGCCTCAAATTTGTATTGATATAGACCTGTAGTTCCAGAGTGGTTTCGATAGACAATATGGACTTCTGTTATCTCATTCCATTTATACTCTGTTTCGTGGAAACTCAATAATGATCGATAATGGATCCCATTATCGTCTAAATAAAAATAGTTCTGCACGCTAAAAATAAACTTGCCAGAATTAATATACAGGTAATCCATTTTAATCCCCGCCCATCCCAGCGCTCTCGAAAAATTATGTAAAACGTAAAAACGCAAGCAACAAAAACCATTCCCCCCATAAACGTAAAATATGCAGAGGAAGGTGTTGTAAAAAACCATTGCGAGCGGGACCAATAAACCATACTTTGGTATGACGCAACGATGATAAACGGGACAAACAAACTGCTAATAAACAAAATTATCGTATAGGCAACCAATTTTACATGGTGTTCTTCTTCCGGCTGTTTTCTTTTTAGTAAGATCATTGCTTATTCCCTTCCTTATGTATCGATTAACAATTTTATTCTAACTTAATTTTACGAATTTTAAAACAATTAATAAAGTTCCTCTAAATCATGATCAAGATGGCCACAAATGAAAAACCAATCTTGTCTAAAAGATTGGTTTTCTGCCTGCTATTTCGTTCCAGGAGCTGGCTGGTCAACCCCTTTTACATTGTGACTATGTCCACTATCCTCAGATGTATAAAAATCATAATAATGTACATGCATTCCATTTCCTACAGGTATTGCTGGACCGGAATATGCCCGGTAATGATGCGTATGACCATCCTCAAACATCACATATCCTTCTGTATAGTGAATATGGCGGCCATCCTGGGTCGGTATTGGCGGCGAGGTCACATCCAGGCATTGGTGGACATGTCCGTCGCTAACCCCGGTATAATCTACTGAACCATGATTATGATGGGGAACAAAACCTGGAACAAAATCATTTTTTCCTACCCTTCTCACAGCAATCACCCCGCATTTTTTTAAAATCTATATGCTTAAAAATAGAAAAAATGAAAAGAAATTATGCAATTGGCTGCTTACTGTTATGGAAATTGTTCTTCTAAAATAATTTTATTAAACAATACATACGTCATGAGATGAAGTCACATACTATTTTCGTAATTCCCATAATAAATTGAAAGAAGGATGATTATATGACAGTAGGTACACAAGTAAAGCAAGCATTGGCCAGCTTAAAAAGCGCACAAGCAAGCTTTGAGACTTTTGCATTAGCAACAGATAACCAAAATGCCAAACAAATTTATCAGCAGGCTGCTCAGCAGACCCAAACAGTTCTTCAGACCGTTGAACCTCGTCTTCAGGAAATCCTGTCTGAAGAACCACAATACAACCAGTAATACGAAAAGTTCTAGCGCCCTGTTTAGCGAAGCACACTAGTCGCTGGGGCGCTGGAGAATTCTCAAAATTGAATGTTTTATACATTCTTACTCTTTATGAATAGGTTGGCGTAATAGCCAGCCCATTTTTCATTTTTTCCTTCATACGTAATAAAACACGAAGGGGTGTTACAAAAAATGACCGTTGCTTCTAATGTAAAGCAGTGCCTTTCAACCATTAAAGGAATCGAAGCACAGTTATCTTCCTTAGCATTGAATTCTCTCGAAGAGGAAGCACAAGCTTTATTTCATGATACGATGCTTACGATCGGGAACGTAAAAAAAGACCTTCAATACCGTGTGTTAGAGCTTGAACGTCAAGAACCACAGTATTCGGGCTCATAATATTCAGAGGTGAACTACAATGCCAGGATGGGTTTTTATCATCAGCAGATCATTAATCTTTTTGCTTCTATTATTTCTCACAACTAAAATACTGGGAAAAAAACAAATTTCAGAACTTTCATTTTTTGAATATGTAGCAGGTATAACAATCGGAAGCATTGCCGGTGAGGTAGTCACTGGTCTTGAAGCCAATCAATTCCACGGAGCCCTTGCCATTATTATATTCTTCTTGGTTACATGGCTGGTTGATTTCATTTCATTAAAAAGTAAAGCTTTCAGGGACATGGTCGAAGGTAAAGGAACGGTCGTTATCAAAGATGGTAAAATACTGGAGAATAATTTAAAAAAGGAAAAGTATACAATCGACGAACTTTCTGCACTGCTGAGAGAAAAGAATATTTTTAAAATTGCAGATGTGGAATTTGCCGTTTTAGAACCAAGAGGGAATTTAAGCGCCTTATTAAAAAAGGAAAATCTGCCCCTCACCCCCAAGGATTTACAAATGAAAATGCCAAATGAAAAAGAACCGCAAACTATTATCATGGATGGAAATGTCATGGATGAACCGTTACGATTAGCCGGTAAAGGGCGGGGATGGCTGTACACAGAATTAGAAAAGCTGGGAGTGACGCTTGATAATGTTTTCCTTGGCCAAGTGGATTCGTACGGAGAACTGACCGTTGACCTTTATGATGATAAAATAAAGGTCCCGCAGCCTAAACAAAGGCCTTTATTATTGGCAACCTTGAAAAAGACTCAAGCTGACCTGGAAATTTTTTACTTAGAAACCAATTGTAATAAGGCAAAAGAAATGTATAAGAAAAATGCTGCCCTTTTACAAGAAATCATTGACAAACTCCATCCATTTTTAAATTAAACAAAAATCCTTATCAACACAAATTGATAAGGATTTTGCATTTTTAGGAGCCAATTGCATTTTCCCCGCATGAAATAACTTTTTAAAACATACATTGTTTTGGCGATTGAAAAATTTCCCTGAATGATGAAACCATCTTTCCTTTCGATCGTACATATTGGAAGTTGGGAGAAAAAAGTAAAGTGAGGTTGATAGTATGTTTGGAAAAGTGGCAGCAGATCTTTTGGGATTAAGCGATGTAGGTTCTGTCATTAAACCGCAAGACTATGATAAGGTGGATGCAGACGATTATGTCATGCATGAAGACAATGAAAAAATCTATTTTTTAATTAAGTCAAAATCTGATGAATACTGTTTTACAAACAATGCTCTCATTCATCTTGACGGCACTAGTGCAACAAGCAAAAAACGGATGCTGCACCGCTATAGCTATGCAGCAAACCGCATTTCTGAGGTTAAGCTCGAAACCGCTGGGACAGTGGACCTTGATGTGGAAATTAAGTTTAAAATCGGTCCGCAACCGTTTTCTATCGATGTGCATAAAAAATATATTGAAGAAGTGAAAGATTTATATAAAGCACTAATTAAAATTTCGGAAATAGCCCATGAAAATGAAATTTCCCTCCAATTTGCAAAACAAAGTCTGGATGTCGCTTCGACGACTTTAGGTCGTGTCAGCAGTGCTGACAGCAATCTGGTCGTGCAGTTCAAAATGCTGAATCAGGCGGCTTTTCAATGGCTTGAGGATAGCAAGAAGCAATATTGTATTAAAGATTTTGGCTATGTATTTGAAAAATATATTAATAATTAAAGCAATTTGAATAATCCCCTGGCTGTGAGCCTGGGGTTATTTTTTTCAGATATAGTCAATTAAAACATCTTCTAATGGTAAGCGGGTGGTTTTGAAAGCTGGTTCAGCAGCTTTCCCTATTGAGATTAAAACAATTGGAAGTAAGCGATCGGAAACATTAAATCTTTTCATAAACTTTTCTTTATTAAATCCACCCATTGGAACAGTATCGTAGCCTCTGTCTTTTGCAATAAGCATCAGTTGCATGGACACAAGTCCAGCATCAAATGAAGCAATATTTTTTCTAATTTCTTCCGGTGCATGCGGGTAAATATTATTCGTACCAGCGATTAAGCGATTCATATTCGCTTCATCCATAAACCCTGCTTCAAATGCACTTCGATATACCTTTTCAACATTTCGATACATTTCTTTATCGCCAAGTACAGCAATAACTGCAGCAGCAGTTTCTACCTGCTCTTGATTGTTTGCAATCTCTCTTAACTCTTTTTTTGTTTCTTGATCCTGGATGACAATAAAGCGCCATGGTTGAAGGTTGCTCGATGAAGGTGCTTGAATGGCTTCAGCAAGCATCTCCTTTATTTCTTCTTGAGATATTTTATTTAATGGATCGTACTTTCTAACTGAGTGACGTTCTTTTATCACTTCAGATAGACTTTTTTGGATGAGTGTTTGCACTTTTTAAACCTCCCAAGATAAATTAACTTACTAAAAGTAAGAACAAAACCATCTTACTATTAGTAAGTACACTGGGTCAAGCTTAAAGTCTATGGTATAATTAATGAATAAACGGAAAAAGAGGGATTTTTTAATGAGTATAACAACTAATAATCATTGTTCCACTCATGAAAGAAAGGAAATACATCATATTTGCACCAAATTTCACAGCGCGATAGAATTTATCGGCAAACGATGGATGGGGGCAGTTATCTATACTTTACTGCAGGGACCAAAGCGATACCATGAAATCATCTCCGCTATTCCTGGGATCTCCGATAGGCTGTTAACTGAGCGGCTGCGTGAGTTGGAAAATGAAGGATTGATTATCAAAAAAGTTATTGCAACCTCTCCAAAGAAAGTGGAATATGAGTTGACAAAGGTTGGAAAAGAGCTGGAAGAAGTCATTAATACGCTGATGAAATGGGCAAACAGCCGGGGAAATTCAGCAAAATTAAAAAAAGGCCAGCACATGTAAACCTTTGTGTCAGCCTTTTTTCTCATTTATTTTAAGCCCGGCCTGTGGAATAAGCCCATTACCTCTATTGTTTCGGTTATGTTGACGAAGGCTTTTGGGTCCACTTCCGTAATCAAATTTTTGACTTCATTTAATTCATACCTGGAAATAACGGTGATTAATACATTTTTCTTATCTTCTGAATAGCCGCCAACACCATCCAAAATTGTCAAACCTCTGTATAAATTGGTCAACAAGTGTTCTCTCATTTCTCCGCCTTTATCAGTAATGATCATGAGCGTTAATTTCGCGTGATCCGTATATATTGCATCCAATACTTTCCCTGTTACATAAATAGAAACTAGTGTATTCAGGGCTGCATCCCAATTGAATAAAAATCCACTGATTACGATGACAACAGCGTTCATACCAGAAAGCAAAACACCAATTGGAAAATCCTTTTTTCTCGATACAATCATACCGACAATATCAAAACCCCCGGTTGATCCCGAACAACGAAAAACGATTCCCACTCCAAGGCCTGTTAAAGCACCTCCAAATATGGAAGACAAAATCGTATCTTTCGCAATGGGAATGACAGGAATCAAGTAAAGTCCAAATGAAATAATTAACACCGAAAAAATAGAATTCATAATAAACTTTTTCCCAAGCATTTTATAACCTAAAATTAATAAAGGAAAATTCAAAAGAAAGTTGGCAAGACCAGTGTTCATGGGGGTAAGCATACCTAAAATCATCGAAATTCCGCTCATTCCACTGCTTAAAACTTCATGTGGAATTAGGAACAGGTTAAAGGCTGCCACTACAATAAGTGATCCCAAAATTATTCCTGCAATTTGCATGAAGAGTCCTCCGTTATGTGCTAATTTCTTTTAAAATTTTAACGTTGAAATTATCCAATGTAAATATAAAAGTTTATTGAAATAATATTCAATTATCTGCATCTTTTTTCTATTGACAATCAAAAAATTATACCTATACTTTAGTAATGTATTAAAACTAATAATTAAAAACTTCTCATCAAACCGATGAGGTAGAGGTTGCGGTTTTTATCAGTAAAGCGGACGAGATGCAGAGTCATTGGTGACTTCGTTTGACAGGAATTTCCGCCGAAGCAGGCTTTTTTCTCTGAAAAAGTATGCTGGGGCTGTCTCCGAATAGGAACAGAACTGTCACGTATGGTCAATCCAGCTTTGTGTGTTGAGCTATCCTTCAGAAGGATGATGCGGGGTATTGATAATGCCATCAATCTTCTTTGATGGCATTTTTCATTCCTGAACGCCCTTCTAATAAACGAAATGGGGTCGTTATATGCAAAAACAACAAGAATTAAAGGAAAATGTTATTAAAGGCCGAAATCCACCAAAAAATGACGATAATGAATTGAAGCGAAGTTTAAAATCTCGTCATTTAACGATGATTTCATTAGGCGGTACAATCGGGACCGGCCTATTTCTTGCAAGCGGCGGGGCGATCCACACTGCTGGACCTGGCGGGGCAATTCTATCGTATCTTGTTATTGGGGTAATGGTTTACTTTTTAATGCAAAGCCTTGCTGAAATGGGTGCGTATATGCCTGTTTCTGGCAGCTTTAGTACGTATGCCACTAAATTTGTCGACCCTTCCCTTGGGTTTGCCCTTGGCTGGAATTACTGGTATAACTGGGCGATTACCATCGCTGCCGAACTTGCAGCAGTCACGATGATTATGAAATTTTGGTTTCCACATACACCATCCTTTATTTGGAGCGGCATCTTTTTAGTAATTATGTTTTTATTAAACTATTTATCCGTAAGGGGTTTTGGTGAAGCAGAATATTGGTTCTCCCTAATAAAAGTTATAACTGTCATTATCTTTATTATCGCTGGCTCGTTAATGATTTTTGGGATCATGGGAGACCACACAATTGGTTTTGAAAACTTTACCGCAGGAGACGCTCCATTCCATGGCGGCTTCATGTCGATGCTTGGAATTTTTATGGCAGCTGGATTCTCCTTTCAAGGTACTGAATTATTAGGGGTTGCTGCAGGTGAAACAGATGACCCTGCAAAATCCATTCCCCGAGCGGTAAAATCGGTATTTTGGCGGATTCTTTTATTTTATGTCTTAGCCATTTTAGTCATCGGACTTTTAATCCCGTATACAAATGACAGCTTAGCTAATGGGGATGTTTCCATGAGTCCTTTTACATTAGTATTCCAAAAAGCAGGGATCTCTTTTGCAGCATCAGTCATGAATGCGGTTATCTTAACAGCCGTTTTATCAGCTGGAAACTCAGGAATGTATGCATCTACCCGGATGCTTTGGGATTTAGCACGTAAAGGGAAAGCCCCAAAATTTCTTGGCAAGTTAAATAAAAGAGGCGTCCCTGTAAATGCATTGCTTGCTACTACTTTAGTAGGAACACTTGCTTTTTTAGCTTCTTTCTTTGGTGATGGTACTGTTTATACCTGGTTATTAAATGCTTCTGGTATGTCTGGTTTTATTGCATGGCTTGGAATTGCCATTTGCCATTATCGTTTCCGCAGGGCCTATATTGCTCAAGGCAGGGATCTTAATCTCCTTCCATATAAATCTAGATGGTTTCCGTTTGGGCCAATCTTTGCATTTGTTGTCTGCGGGATTGTGGTCTTAGGGCAAAACTACTCCGCGTTTATGGGAGACCATATCGATTGGAACGGCGCCCTGGTGTCATATATTGGTTTACCTCTGTTCCTAGCTGTTTGGCTTGGATATAAATTCACCAAGAAAACAAAGCTGATTCCGTTAGAAGAATGTGATTTAGATAACGGAACATTTGAACAAAATGAGAATCGATATTCAAATGCAGGTTAATCTATAAAAAAACTGGCTCCTAAAAGGAACCAGTTTTTTTATATTAAAATTCAGCACTTCCTGTTGTTCTTGGGAACGGAATGACGTCTCGAATATTGGACATTCCAGTCAGGTACATGATTAAGCGTTCAAATCCAAGACCATACCCCGCATGTTTTGTGCCGCCGAATTTTCTTAATTCTAAGTACCACCAATAATCTTCCTCGTTCATGCCAAGCTCTTTAATTTTATCGCCAAGAATTTTTTCCCGTTCTTCACGCTGGCTGCCGCCGATTAATTCCCCTATTCCCGGTACCAATAAATCGGTTGCCGCGACCGTTCTATTATCCTCATTTAAACGCATATAGAAAGCCTTAATTTCCTTCGGATAATCAGTAACAAAAACCGGTTTTTTGAATACTTTTTCGCATAAATAACGCTCATGCTCCGTTTGCAGATCCGAACCCCATTCAACCGGGTAGGCAAAATTTTCACCAGATTCTTTTAACAGCTCAATTGCTTCCGTATAGGTAACACGGCCAAAATCAGCTGAATAAGCATTATTTAAGCGGTCCAATAATCCTTTTTCGACAAAGCTATTGAAGAAATTCATTTCTTCAGGGGCATTTTCTAATACATAACCTACGACATATTTCACCATTTCTTCAGCAAGGTCCATAATGTCAGGCAATTCTGCAAAAGCGACTTCTGGTTCAATCATCCAAAATTCTGCTGCATGTCGTGCGGTATTAGAGTTTTCCGCTCTAAAGGTTGGTCCGAACGTATAAACATTGCGGAATGCCAAGGCAAAAGCTTCTGCGGAAAGCTGTCCGCTAACGGTAAGATTAGTTTCTTTATTAAAGAAATCCTTTGTTAAATCAACTTTTCCTTCTTCATTTTTCGGCAGGTTGTCAAAATCCAGTGCCGTTACCCGGAACATTTCGCCTGCCCCTTCTGTATCACTGCCGGTGATAATTGGCGAGTGAACATAAACAAAACCTTTTTCCTGGAAAAACTTATGGATTGCATAAGATGCGATGGATCTAACCCGAAAGACAGCAGAAAAAGTGTTTGTTCTTGGGCGCAGATGAGCAATCGTTCTTAAATATTCAAATGTATGCCTTTTCTTCTGCAATGGATAGTCGGCGCTTGAAGTTCCCTCGATACTGATGCTCGTTGCTTTAATCTCAAATGGCTGCTTTGCCTGAGGGGTATAAATAAAATCCCCTTCCACTTTTACAGATGAGCTGATTGGCAGCTTGGCAATTTCTTTAAAATTTACCAATTGGTCATCAAAAACTATCTGGACACTTTTAAAAAAGCTGCCATCATTTAGTTCAATGAACCCAAAGGTTTTCGAATCACGAACGGTACGGATCCATCCTGATAATTGAACCTTGTGATCCACATAGCTTTCCGTATTTCTGTACAAATCCTTAATTAAGGTCTGCTTCATTGCGGTTCCTCCTAAAAACATATGTAATTCAAGCTGATTTTTTTGCTGAAATCAGCCGATTTCTAAATGTAATAAAAAATCCTTCCACCCCAAAGGGGACGAAAGGTAATATTACGCATTGTTACCATGGCACTTATCCCTTTCATATTATATAAAAATAGCGCCAAATAAGCAATATTCTACAAATTTCCCATGTTCTCAAAGATTTATAAGCACATACCGTAATACCCATTTTTTTGAAAATTTTCAGAAAAATTGAAGGATTCTTCGAAATTACGTCGAATCTATTAAAAATAGTTCGATTCTTGATTTTCGGGGAGTGGTTCGGGTGGACAAAATTACTTGTATAGCCTATCTTCTTTACAAATCTTCTACAAATCAGGACATCAAAGAAAAAGCCATTCAATTATTGAATGGCGACGTATCCATTCGTGATTTAAAAAGAAATGTAAATATTCAATCTCATCTAGTCATCGCAGAATCCTTACTTAAGAGGGCTCGTATAGATAAAAACCAAGTGCAGCTTTTTGTCGAGGAATATATGGCAGTCGAAGTATAAACTTCCTTTTGGGAAAGAAAGGTGGTCAAATATGGTCCAAGTAGAGGTAACGATAACCTTTGAAGGAAAAAGTTATTTAACAAACGTCATTACCGATCGAAATACATCAGATGAAGAAATTCTCCGTCTTGCTTTCGAACAGGTACAGAAACAATGGAAAAAATAAGGCTGTCGAAAAACCTTCGGCAGCCTTTTATTTATTGCACTTACTTTCATAACTCACCACGTTAATTTGTTATCATTTTATTGAAACATAGCCTATGAAACTTGTTTGTTGATTTGCGCTCCAGGCGCTTCGCTTTCCGCTGGCGTGCCGGGGAGCCTCCCCGCGGAAAGCGAGTGCTCGGAGCGGAAATCAACAGCCCCCTTAGCAGGGATAATATTCTGATAAAGTAAAAATTGCCGAGAAAAATAACCTTTCTCCACAAACTAAAAATAAGGCTGAATTCACATTTGAATTCAGCTTTATTCTTGGGCTATTTTAGCTCATAAGTTTCTTTTGAAATGCCAGCTAGCAGCTTCGGGAGCTTACCCGTTGCAAATATATGCAATTCATGCATAGCCCTGGTGCAAACAGTATATAATAGTTTCCGCTCGCCCTCGCCTTGGTATTGCGAACAATCATAAAGGACAACAGCATCAAATTCAATTCCTTTAGCCAGATAGGAAGGGATAACCAGGACTCCCTTTTCATATGAAATGGTGCCTTTTTCTATTAAATGGAGTGCAAGCTTATCTTTAAGATGGCTAAAAGCCCGCCTGCTTTCTTCCGCTGTTCTGCAGATAATCGCAACTGTTCGATGACCCGCATGCAGCAAATCTGTGACTTTCCCAAAAATCTGGTCGTGTTGTCCTGTTTCATTCGTTAGGGTAATAGTTGGTTTTACACCCGACCGATTAAACGGCTCAATCTTTCCTCCATTCGGAATTAAATCTCTCGTAAATTCCACAATCTCTTTTGTCGAGCGATAGGTTTTTGTCAGCACAAACATTTCAATCTTCTCATCATTTACATCTAAATCGGTTAAAACCGTTGCCGCCCCGGTGGCTCCTGAAAAAATGGCTTGATTAAAGTCACCGAGTAACGTCATTTTACTATAAGGAAATAGCTGCTGAATAAAAGCAAACTGAAAAGGTGTGTAATCCTGCGCTTCATCAATAAAAATATGGCGGATAGCTGTATTCGATTTCCTTCCCTCGATTAAATCCTGCAGGTACACATATGATGTTTCATCCTCGTATGGTATGATCATGCAGTTTAGCTGTTTTATTGTCTGAGCGCAAATATTCCCCCATTTTTTCGGCATGCTTTTATCTTCACCCCCATTCCTTTCAAGAAGCTGAAGATAAATTTGCGGCATATTGATAAATTTAAGCCTCTTTACAGCTGAGAATAACGGCTTGAACTTCTCCTTCACAACCATTTCAGCAAGCAGTTTTTGTTCCCGCTCAAAATCATCAAAGGTATTGTCAGAAAAACGTTTTTTCTGTTGAAGCTGCTTAAATATCTCTAAATAATCTTCTTTCTCTAGAAATTGAATCTCATCCTCAACCCAGCTTTGAGAACATTCCCGTTTCACACACCGCTTCAACTCTTTTAATAGCCACTCCTTCACCAGCTGCACTCTATTAGGAATGGAAAAGTCCTCATTCAATGAGTAAAAATATTCATGAATTTCCCGTTTCGAAATCAGGACATCCCCTCTAAAGCTGATATCCTTAAAAATTAACCCTTGGTGTGATAACCCAGATGCATAATCATCAATCCTTTTCTTATATTCCAGACTTGCTTTAAAACGGATTCCCTCCACTCTGGTAAAATAATCAGCATCCCCCTTTCGGTTTATCAGATATTCCAATAGTGTAAAGGAGTCTTCTACTTCAAATTCTCTCTCTAAACGAGAATTTAAATATTCTTGAAAGGTAGATTGCTGCATATTTTCTTCCCCGAGCTCCGGTAAAACTGTTGACACATAACTATTAAAAAGTGGATTTGGAGAAAAGAGCATGATATTTTCCGACTTTATTGTCCCTCGGTAACGATATAATAAATAAGCTGCCCGCTGGAGTGCTGCCGACGTTTTGCCGCTTCCGGCCACACCTTGGACAATTACCAATTGACTCCGCTCATTGCGGATAATGGCATTTTGTTCACGTTGAATAGTGGCCACAATGCTTTTCATTTGCGAACTGGCATTATTGCCTAGCACCTCCTGCAGCATGTCATCACCAATGGTTACCCCTGTGTCAAACATCCCCTTAATTTCAGACGCTCGAATAATAAATTGCCGTTTTACATTCATCTCCCCTTGAATGAGTCCCTCAGGGGTTTGATATTGAGCCGGCCCAGGCGAATAATCATAATAAAGGCTCGATATCGGAGCACGCCAATCATAGATTAAAAAATTTTCGTCATGCTCATCCATTAGTGAGGCAATTCCCAAATATACCTGATCGGCCGATTTTTCGCCTTTTTCCAAAAAATCAATTCGTCCGAAATATGGGGAAAATTTTAATCGTTCCAGCGTTTTTAGATGTTGATCTAATTGGAAATGCGTCCGCTCACGCTCCGAAAGCAATTCTGCCTGCTGTTTAATGCTTGCAGCTGTTTCTATCATATCATCTGGTTCATCTAAATTTACGGTAACATCCTCCCAAAAGGTTTTTCGAATTTCTACTACATCTGATTTCAGTTTACCGGCACCACGCACAAGATGCCTTATTTTTTTCTCAATTTCCTCTACGACTAAATAGACTCTTTCCTGCTCCGCCTGCCAATCCTTGCTCTGAGATTTACTCATTTAATATCTCCCCCCAAAAATATCTTCTTAAATTGTTGACAGATAGACGTGAAATGTGTTAATGTTATAGTAGGATTTTTATATAGTGTAATAAAATTAGTTTTTGTGACTAAATTTTATTTTATCATGCCCTTTTTTTACTTTCAATAATCTTTTCAAATTAATCTTAAACGCCGTTATGGCGTTTTTTTTATTGCCTCAATTTAAGCTATTTCATTGGTAACATAAATAATTGAATAGTACTTCAAAAACAATGAAAAAAATTTACAAAAAACAATTGACAATATGGTGACATCTCTCATATAATTTATCTTGAATTAAGATATTTCAATTTCAAGATAAAAGAATTCAAAACAAAGGGAGAGAATGTAAAATGACAAAAACTAAATGGGCACTAGACACCGCACACAGCAGTGTAGATTTTTCTGTTCGTCACATGATGATCGCAAACGTAAAAGGGACTTTCACCAGCTTCAATGCAACTATTGAAGCAGATCCAGCTGATTTAACAACGGCAAATATTGAATTCTCAGTGGATACTGCGAGTGTGGACACTCGCAACAAAGATCGTGACGGTCACTTAGTTTCTGCAGATTTCTTTGACTCAGCCAATTATCCTGCCATGACATTCAAAGCTGTTGCCATTGAAAAAACTGATGATGGTGAATACAATCTGATTGGTAATTTAACTCTTCGCGGTGTAACGAAGCAAGAAACCTTCGCTGTAACCTTTGAAGGCCAGGGAAAAGACCCATGGGGAAATGAGAAAGCTGGTTTCAGCGTAACGGGAACTCTAAATCGTTCAGACTATGGATTAGTTTGGAACGCTGCATTAGAAACTGGCGGAGTCCTTGTTGGCGATAAAGTAAAAGTTAACTTGCAAATTCAAGCTGCTAAAGCAGAATAGATTCCATATTCACTAAAAAAGCTCTCCAAAATTCGGAGAGCTTTTTTCTTAAGCGGCTATGATTGGGTTCAGTTTTCAAAAAAATTGCCATTTCAAGCTTTGCTAATTTTTGAGCCCTTCCTTCTGCTAAGGACTTGTGTTTGTATTCATATCATAAGTAAACAGGCCGCCGGCAGTATTTCGAATAAATTCATTCCCCGCGATCTAAATACATAAACCACCTTAATTATAAAGATAGCAATTCCAAAAAATCTATAAAATTATTATTCTCTGAATTTTGATAGAATCCCCCCCTAATAATAAAAACGCCGTCGCATAGTGGGTCAAATTCACTAAATATTAGGGAAATCAGTTGAAATTTAAGGAAATAATCCTATTGTCCTGTTTTAATTTTCGAAATATTATTAAATTTGCAATAAACTTTTTTAAGGAGGAGATTTGTTGAAAAAACTATTAAAAGCAGGCCTTTCCACAGCAGTCATTGCCGGAACATTATTCGCTGGTTTTCCAAGCAATGATGCCAGCACCGCTAAAGGGCAAGTGCTGCATAAAAGTCCAGATGCCGTCTCATATTCTCATGGTTCACTAGACTTGGCAATTGTCAATGATGACAAATTACAAGAATCTTTAGTAAAACGCGGTATCATCTCTAAGGATGCATCTGAGGCCGAAAAACAAAAAGCTTTACATAGTTATTTAGAGCTAAAAGGAAAACAGGATAAAGTGGCAGAAACCGACCCTTTAGCCGCAAAGGTAAAAGCAGCTGAAGCAGAAAAACAGCGAAAATTTAAGGGTTTTAATTATGGTCTTTTAAAAGGAAAAGGAAATAAATACGGACAATTAAAGGGAAATCCCGAACCTGTACAAGAAAGCGCTTCCCCTGGTATCCAGAAAAAAGGGAAACTATTAACCTTAATGGTGGAGTATTCTGATTTCACGCACAATAATCTGAAGCCTGGTGAAACAGACAACTATTATCCTGATTATACCCCAGAGCATTTTGAAAAGATGATTTTCGGAAATAAGGGTGAATTTAAAGGTCCGAATGGCCAAGAACAAGTTTCGCAAAAGCAATTTTATGAAGAGCAATCAGGCGGTACTTATACCATTGAAGGTAAAGCATTCGGCTGGTTAAAAGTGCCTGGCACTGCTGCGTTTTATGGAGGCGACCGGCCAACCGGCGGACATGATAATGTCAATCCCGGCGGTTCGAAGCAGTTAGTAAAGGATACTCTCATTGCAGCTAAAGAAGCAGGGGTGCCTCTGCAAAACTATGATTTAGAAGATCCGCATGATTTAGATGAAGACGGTAACTTTTGGGAGCCGGATGGATTGGTTGACCACCTGCAAATCATTCATTCCGGCATGGGACAGGAAGCCGGGGGTGGAGTACTTGGTGATAATGCGATTTGGTCGCATCGTTCTGCCGTTTTCTATGACCCAGATGGTCTCGGAAAAGGTCTTCCGGGATTCTATGACTATACGATAATGCCTGAAGACGGAGCAACTGGTGTATTTGCTCACGAATATGGTCATGATTTAGGTCTTCCGGATGAATATGACACGCAATACACCGGTACAGGTGAAGCAATCGAATATTGGTCCATCATGGCAAGCGGTTCATGGGCAGGCAAAATCCCAGGCGCAGAACCAACCGGCTTCTCTCCATTTGCTAAGCAATACTTCCAATCCACTCTTGGCGGAAAATGGACAGCCCCTGCTGTTGTCAATTGGGATGAGGTTTCAACAAAAGGAACTCAATTCTTGCTTGACCAAGCAAATTCACCACTTGGACAAAACAATCAAGCAATTCGTATCAACCTGCCGCAAAAGAAAACACCGGTAAATAAACCAACCGGCAATTATGAATATTGGGGCGGACAAAAAGATGAAATGGATACCAATATGGTGACAGATGTTGATTTAACAGGAAAAACCTCTGCAACTTTAACATTTGATGCCTGGTATGATATTGAACCGCAATGGGATTTTGCTTTTGTACAAGTGTCAGCTGATAACGGCTCCACCTGGAAGTCTTTGGGTAATAACAACACCCGCTCGGACGTTGTTCCTGAAGGCTACCCAACGATTTTGAACTCTATGCCCGGCTTCACCGGTTCAACTAATGGTCAATGGCAGCCTCAATCGTTTGACCTTTCAGCATATAAAGGTCAAAAAATTAAGCTTCGCCTTCGCTCTGCAACTGACTGGGGCGGCTCTTATATCGGCTTCTTTGCAGACAACATAAAAGTGGTTGCCGATGGTCAAACCCTTGTGGATGATGGGGCTGAAAATGCTACATCTCCATTTGCGTTAAACGGATTCACCAAAATGGATGGAAATAAATTAACAGATCATTACTACCTGCTTGAGTGGCGCAATCATCAAGGAGTAGACCTTGGTCTTAAGAATGTTAAGCGTGGAAATTCTTTAATGAGCTATGACGGCGGCTTAGTTGTCTGGTATGTGGATGACAGCTTTACTGATAACTGGACTGGAATTCATCCTGGTGACGGTTTCCTTGGTGTAGTAGATGCCCATCTTGGCAATGACTTAAGATGGCTTACATCAGACGGAAAGACTCCAGAAGCAAGCACACGCTATCATATCGCCGATGCTGCTTTTGGTTTAAGCCCTACTTCTGGATTAAATCTCATCTATCCAACGCAGACATTAACCGCATCAAGCCAGGATGCTGTATCATTATTTGAGGATAATAAATCATTTGCAAATACCTTTATGCCGGATGCAGGAAGGAATCTTCCTAATTACGGATTGAAAGTTCGCGTAAATGGGCAATCAAAAGATAAATCTGTTGGGGCTATTGTCATTTACAAATAGTTTGAAAAACCCGCCTTTTTACTATTTGGAAGGCGGGTTTTTTCTTCCCTTCCCTTATTGTTGAATAGTGACCTTTGTTCCATTGGGTACCATTCCCGCAAGCTGAAGTACATCTCGATTGTACATTCTTATACATCCATGGGAAACGGCTTTACCGATTGAGCTGGGGTCGTTTGTCCCATGTATACCGTAGCCCTGTTTGGAAAGGGACAGCCATAATACTCCAAATGGGCCTCCCGGGTTCATCTGCCTGTTCACAATCACATATTCCCCTGCTGGTGTTCGTGTCAGCATCTTGCCAACTGCAATCGGGTAGATTTTCAGTAATCTTCCATTTTGATATAATGCGAGCCTCCTTTTTCCTACTGATACTTGAATTGTATAAGGGATTGTACTTGGCTCAGGCAAGCCGGGAATTTGAATCTTTTGACCTGCATGCAAGCGGGCAATTCCCGGGTTGGCAGCATAAAGGCGGCGGAGACTGACTCGATAATCGTTTGAAATAGTCGCTAATGTTTCTCCTGGCTTTACAATATGAATCATCGTATCCCACCTTTTTTCTCATAGCATATGCCCACACAGCTTTGCCGTTGCCAAAATGCTCCGAGGAATCTCCCGGACCGCCCTCGAAAAACGAGTGCCTGGAGCGGAATTCAACAGACAAGTTTAACGAAGCCCATAAAATAAAAAACGTCTATCCAGTGATAGACGCTTTTTACCTTTTATCTACTTTTTACCAGCATGTTGATGGCTTCTTCAACAATTTTAGAAGAATCACCGTCACCTGATTCAATCGATTCGCGGATACAATGTTCAAGATTGGAACTGACGATGACCGCAATGGTGCGGTCGATCGCCGATCTTGCTGCTGATAACTGGGTAATAACCTCCTTACAGTCCTTCCCTTCCTCAATCATTTTTAAAATACCTCTTATCTGCCCTTCTACACGTTTTAAACGATTGACCGATTTATCATTATAAATCAATTCATTCACCTCTGTTGGCACAAGTTTAGCATGAATATCACAAATATGCTTTATTACATTGTAATTAAATAAATAAGTTTAATCCAGAATCTTCTGCATCGCCAAGATAAGTTGCCACACCGCCGATATCGATGCCCTCAATTAATTCTTCTTTTTTAATGCCCATAATATCCATTGACATTGAGCAGGCAACAAGCTTAACCCCTGCATCCATCGCATTTTTCATTAATGTCTCCAAGTTATCGACATTTTTTCTTTCCATGGCGCGGTTAATCATTTTTACTCCCATTCCGCCCATATTCATTTTCGACAGCGGTAAGTCTCCAACTCCCTTTGGCATCATCATCCCAAACATCTTCTCCATTAAATCTTTTTGGACAGGCGGGGCATCTTTTCGTCTCAGAACGTTTAATCCCCAGAAAGTAAAGAACATCGTGACCTTTTTACCCATAGCTGCAGCCCCGCTGGCAATAATAAAGGAGGCAATAGTTTTATCCAGGTCTCCGCTGAAGACCACCATTGTCGCCCCATCTTTGGACCTTTTCATAACCGATTCCTGTACGCTGCCTTCATTTCCTTTCGATCCTTTTTGAATAGCAGCTTTAAACTTTTTATCCTCAAACGTATGGCTGACCATAGTATTTCCTGTGTGTTTTGCCCAGGACTGAATATCCTTTACAAAGCCAGGGTCGGTTGCATGAACCTCTAATATTTCTCCTTCATTCATTCCTTCCATCGTTTGGTACACCTTCATGATCGGTCCAGGACACTGTAGTCCGCAGGCATCAACAAAAATAGTTTCAACAGCTTCAGAATGAGCTATATTCATTTCAATCATCCCCGAATCATTAATTTCTACATGATTATTTTTGGCAGTGTTATTGTCATAGACGCTGGAATATGTTTTATAACCGCCATCCAAATTTTTCACTTTAAAGCCATACTGACTTAAAATTCGTGCCCCCAAATAGCCGCGCAAACCAACTTGGCAGGTTAAATAAATGGTTTGGTCTTTAGGTAATGCGTCGAGTTTATTTCGCAGCTCACCCAGAGGAATATTGATGGAGCCTTCTATGAAGCCCATTTGCCTTTCAATTGGTTCGCGCACATCAATTAAAAGACCGCTGTTTTGGACAATGTCATTGATTTCATGCCATTGGACCGTCTCCACTAAACCTTCAGCAATGTTGCTTGCGGCATAGCCAGCCATATTAACCGGGTCTTTTGCAGAAGAATATGGAGGTGCATAAGCGAGCTCTAAATCCGGCAGGTCAAAAATAGTCAGTCCGCCTTTTATCGCTGTTGCAATCACATCAATCCTCTTATCTGCTCCGTCGTAGGAGACAGCCTGAGCACCAAAGATCTTTCCGGTTTCTTTGTCAAAAATCAATTTTAATGAAATCGGAAAGGCACCAGGATAGTAGCCAGCGTGTGACCCTGGATGAACATGAACCACTTCGTAAGGAATCCCCAGCTTTTTTAACGTTTTTTCATTATTCCCAGTTGACGCAACGGTCATGTCAAATACCTTCGCAATGGAAGTACCTAGTGTACCCTTATACCTTACAGGTATACCATTAATATGGTCTGCTGCTATTCTTCCCTGACGGTTGGCGGGCCATGCTAAAGGAATTTGGGTTGGTTTACCGTTTAGATAGTCCTTAACCTCAATCGCATCCCCAATGGCATAAATGCATGGGTCATCGGTTTGTAAATGTTCATTCACCTGAATGCCCCCGCGTTCACCGACCTTTAATCCCGCCCCGATTGCCAATTGATTTTCCGGTTTTACACCAATGGCTAATATAATTAGATCCGTTTCAAGCGTTAAACCGCTTTTTAACTTTACCATTTTCCCTTTTTCTTCGAATGCTTCTACACCATCTTCAAGAATGAGCTTAACTCCTTTTTCACGAAGGTGACTGTGCAGTATTGCTGCCATTTCAAAATCGATTGGCGCCATTATTTGATTAGACATTTCAATTAATGTGACTTCAATTCCTAAATCCCAAAGGTTTTCTGCCATTTCAATACCGATAAATCCACCGCCGACAACTGCCGCCTTTTTCGGCTGATTCGTCTCAACAAACGTTTTAATTTTATCGGTATCTGGTATATTTCTTAATGTAAATAACGCTTCTGATGAATCAATCCCCGGAATTGGCGGCTTAACTGGGCTTGCTCCAGGAGAAAGAACAAGAATATCATATGATTCCTCATACACTTCGCCTGTAGAAAGTTGTTTAACTTCAACTGTTTTTTGCTCACGATTAATTTTTGTGACTTCACTTAAATTTCGGATATCTAAATTAAATTTTTTTGACATGCCTTCAACCGTTTGGACTAGCAGCTTGTCCCGCTCAGAAATAGTACCCCCAATATAATAAGGCAGACCGCAGTTGGCGAATGAGATATATTCTCCTCTTTCAAACATGATGATTTCAGCTTGTTCATCTAATCTTCTTAATCTCGCTGCAGTTGTGGCACCGCCGGCTACACCGCCAACGATAATAATTTTTTTTGACATGTATGATCTCCATCCTTTATTTGATTTATTTTCCCTATATGTGCAGTATATCACATTTTACATATACAGGTATAGGTATATAAAATTATTCACAAATCAGTCAAAACGACTGATTTAATGGTTTTCCATACGGAACAGCGGTGCCATATCTTCTCTTTTGAAGTTTAAGTAAAAAAAATCATTGCTGGCAGCATCATAATAATAATCTTTTTTCCAATCCTCTATTTTGTCAATAATTTCTTGTAATGCGGTAACGAACAGGAGGATTTCTTTATTTGTCATGATAGGATGTAAAGAAAAGCGGACCCAGCCCGGTTTTGTCGACAAATCACCGGAGTTAATTTTATCCGTTATTTGTTTGGAAATGTTTTTATCAATTTGGTAGAGGTAATGCCCATATGTTCCAGCACACGAACAGCCCCCCCTTACTTGAATGCCGAATCGGTCATTAAGCAAGCGGACAATTAAATTATAGTGTATGTTTTCAATGTAAAAAGACACAATCCCTAATCGTTCCTTTATATGCCCGTCTAAAATGTGAAGGGTATCTATTTTTTCAAGTTTCGGCATTAAAAGAGACAGCTGCTCTTTCTCTCTCCTCAAAATATTGTCAACTCCCATTTGATCTTTCAAATTCAGGCAAAGAGCTGTTCGAATTGCTTGAAGGATTCCCGGTGTGCCGCCGTCTTCACGGACCTCAATCTCATTATAATACTGGTGCCCACCCCAAGGATTGGTCCATGTAACTGTTCCTCCTCCAGGATGGTCTGGTACCTGATTTTTATATAACCGTGAGTCAAAGACCATTACACCGCTCGTTCCTGGGCCCCCTAAAAACTTATGCGGCGAGAAAAAGATGGCATCAAGCTTTTCTACTGGATCTTTAGGATGCATATCCATCTTTACATATGGTGCCGAGGCAGCAAAATCAACACAGCAGATACCGCCGTATTGGTGCATGATTTTTGCAAGCTGATGGTAAGGGGTTTGAATTCCTGTCACATTGGAACAGGCAGTAAAGGAACCAATTTTTAACGGACGGTCTTTATATTGCTTCAGCAGTTGCTCCAGCTGTTTCGGATCGACCGCTCCGTTTAGACCCGGCTTCATCACCACAACATCTGCAAGTGTCTCAAGCCATGATGTTTGATTTGAATGATGTTCCATATGTGTCAGGAAAATAACAGGTCTATCTTTTTCAGCAAGATGCAGCCGATTTCGCCACTGTTCATGCACCCTGATCCCAAGCATCCGTTGGAATTTATTAATGACAGCAGTCATCCCAAAGCCATCAAGGATGACTGTATCGTGGAAATCTGCATTTACATGCTCTTTAATAATTTTTTTTGATTGCTTATAGATGCCTGTCATCATTAAGCTGGTTATATTGGATTCGGTATGGGTGTTGGCCATAAACGGCCCAAACACTTCAGACATTTTTTTTTCGATTGGACGATACAGCCGACCGCTTGCAGTCCAGTCGGCATACACAATTCTTTTTTTTCCAAAAGGGGAAGCAAAATCCTGGTCCATCCCAATCACTTGTGAACGAAACGTTTGGAAAAATTGCTCAAGATTTTCCGTTATTCGATAGGTTTTACTCCCGATTTTAGCGGTAATCATCTGTTTCCCACCTTAAAAAGTTCATCTGTTATTCAATATATGCAAGATTCTTTTTTAGGATAAAAAAGAGGCCTTCTTTTTAAAAGAAGCGCCCAACTAAAATTATTTATTATTTAAGCTGTGTTAAATTTGCCTGTTGATTTTCGCTCCAGGCGCTTCGCTTTCCGCTCAAATCAACTTTGATAAAAAATCAACAATGACCTTTAACACAGCCAATATTTAATAAGTGGTAATTCTTGCCGTTTCTTTTCTCGTCACTTCGTCAATCTTTTGAATAAACATTTGAAATACCCGCCTCTTCTCCTCGAGGTCGCGTATGTATTCTTTCAGTTGGTTATAACTTTCCTCAAAAGGTTTATGGTACAATTGGCGAATTTTTTCAATGATTTCCTCATTAACTGTCGATTGAATAACCTGCTTTGTAATACCGTATTTATAGGAATAAACTTTTAATTCCTGTGCAACCTCGTCATATTCTTTACCTATTTCATCAAGAACCAAGGAGATATCATCCTTCCATTCCTCCAGCGATTTCTGTAAGTATGATTTCGCAATTGTCTCTTCCATATAAACACCTGCCTATTAGAGTCTATAGCAACGTTTCTACTATTATAACGATGTTTGTTTACATAGAGGTTTCGCTTTGATTACAATGGTTTATCATTCCTAATTTTTAACTCGGATAAAAAATACTTCCATGACAATTTTTTGCATTCATCCCGATACCGCTCATATGATATTTAAAAAAAAGGTGGTAAACTATTCTCATTAATAGAAAAAGGAGAAACAGCATGACCGATTACAAACTCTTATTTTTAGATATTGATGGAACTATACTACGACCTGATCATACAATCGAGGTTTCTACGAAACAAGCCATCAAGGAAATGAAACGAAACGGAATGGAGATTGTGTTAGCGACAGGAAGACCACTTCATGAACTGGATGAATTAGCAACAGAACTTGAAATTCACTCCTTTATTTCGTATAACGGCTCCTACGCAATTTATAACGGTGAAGAAGTTTTTAAAAAATATATTGAACAAACAGTAATAGAAAATTACCTTACGATTGCTGCAACTCATGGACACGATTTAATCTTTTATACCAATCAAGAAAATTTAATGGTTAACCCAGAATCTCAAAAAACCCATCATTTTCTAAGTC
>CAYNUT010000028.1:0-18904 GCA_964400595.1 uncultured Neobacillus sp.
AATCGTGAAAATCATCGCTACCCATAATGAAATCTTATCGAAAGGAAAAGATATCAATTCAAAAAGGATGTTATGGAGTAAAAGAGCTGAAATCGCAATAATCTGCGTCCAGGTTTTTATTTTTCCAAGCATATTGGCCGCGACAACCTCGCCTTCCCCTGCAAGCAAAAGACGAAGTCCTGTTACGGCAAACTCCCTGCTGATGATGATGATGATAATCCAAGATGGTGCATAGACATCATTCAGTTCAACTAAAACGATAAGTGCAGCCGAAACTAGTAATTTATCAGCAAGCGGGTCAAGAAATTTCCCCATATTTGTGACAAGGTTATATTTTCGGGCATAATGACCGTCCACCCAGTCAGTAGTTGAAGCTAAGATAAAAATTAATGCCCCTATAAAATGTGTAACAGGCAGGTCTGCCCCAAGAAGGCGCATATCTCCCCAATCGAAGGGAGCAAGCATAATAATCAAGAATAAAGGGATAAGCAATATTCTTGAAATTGTGATTTTATTTGGTATATTCATTCTAGTTTCCTCCTAAAAGTAACGCAAAAAAGTATTGCATGCGAAAAATAGCCATCACCAGATGACTATTCGCTTTTCGGAACATATTGGATCGTGATGTTCTGAACAGATGTAGTCGGTGCAATTGCATATTGTAGCATTTGGTCATTTACATAGATTTCGGTATCCGCGGCATTGCCAACTCTGATCACAGCTTTGCTTTCGGCTGTTAAATCGACAATTTGGCTCTCTGTGGCACCAATTTTAAGAGTTCCTGCAAAAAAGGATTTCCCATTCCCATTTTTAATACTGACCCAGGTTTGCCCTTTGGAAACCAATTTGACAACAAACTTATCGGCATTTTTTAAATCATAAGTGGAATCCTTACCGGCACTTTGTACAACAGTTATTTCCTGTTTTGGTACTTCAGCCGCAGGTGTTTTATTCTTATCTTGCTTCACTGCTTCTTTTTCCTTATCCTTGCCTTTTGTTTTGTCTTTCCCATTGTCATTCGTCTTTTCTTTTAAACTTTCGGATTTGACAATTTTCACCTGATCATTATCTTTACTGATGGATTCATCGGAATTGTTCCTAACATTCGTTGAAATAAAATAATACAAAACGCTGGCTACCCCAATGACAAAAACAGCGATTAAAATTTTCGGGAGCACTTCAAAGATTTTTGAATTGCCTTCCGAGATGGTTTTTTGTGTTTTCACTCTTGATAATTGCTGAGGCAATTCTTCATTATAGGAAGCTGGAATTTCACTTTTATAGGTTTCAAATATTTCATCCGGACTGAGTCCCAATGCCTCCGCATACTGCTTAATAAAGGCCCGGACATAGAAATTCCCCGGCATGCTGGAATAGTTACCCTCTTCGATTCCTATTAAATAACGCTTTTGAATTTTGGTCGTGGATTGTAAATCATCTAAGCTTAATCCTTTTTCTAATCGGGCTTCCTTCAGTCGATTCCCTAATTCAGTCACCTGTTAACACCTTCCATTTTTAAAAATCAAAATCTCCAAAATCAGATCCGGAGAATAAATTATTTTTTTCAACTACTTCGTAGGTGATTTCTTCATCCGCATGATTTCTAAGCTCAATAATATAATCAAAATCATCGAGCGTGTACTCGGAGTTTTGGACAAAAATATCAGGATGTTCTATTACTTTGACTGCAGGAAGCCGCATAATTTCACGTACGAGCTGCCAGTGGCGCTCATTTGCCCGGCGTGTGGATACAATGCCATCAAGAATGAAAAGATTATTAGCATTGTACTCGTCTTCAATCAGCTGATTGCGGATGGTCTGCTTTAAAAGAGTCGAAGAGACAAATAACCATCGTTTGTTCGCACAAACACTTGACGCAACAAGCGATTCTGTTTTCCCGACTCTGGGCATGCCGCGGATTCCAATCAGCTTGTGACCCTCCTGCTTAAATAATTCTGCCATAAAATCAACTAAAACTCCAAGCTCATTTCTTACAAAACGGAATGTCTTTTTATCATCTGCATCTCTCTGAATATATCTCCCGTGCCTGACAGCAAGCCTGTCCCGCAGTTTTGGTTCCCTTAGTTTAATTACTTTTATTGTGTCCATTGTATGTAAAATTGACTCAAGCCGTTTTATTTGGTCGTCATCCTTTGACAAAAGAAGCAAGCCTCGCCTTCCTTCATCCACTCCATTTATGGTAACAATATTAATAGAAAGCATTCCTAAGAGGGAAGAAATGTCGCCTAGTAGGCCCGGACGATTTTTTTGAATTTCATACTCCAAGTACCATTCTTTTTTCATACAACTGCGTACCCCCAAAAAGAAGTTTCGACAATTTTTTCAATCCCCTTACTCTTCCTAATCATATATGATTTTGCAGGAAGATGAAAGAAAAAACATAGGAAATCTGCTATTTCAGAGAAATTATCGTTAAATGAATAGAAAAAGGAGAGGAAAGCCCCTCTCCGTAAATTAGCTGCCATTATTTTGGATAAGTTTAATCATCATATTTGCAATGGCCTGCTGTTCTTTAGGATCTGCAACAGACCAAAGATCTGAAAGAACTCTTTCTTGATCATTTTTTGCTTCAACATTTTTAGCTAAATAATCGCCAATTTGATGAGCCAGGCTGTTAATTGCTCCTTCGCTCATTCCCTGGTTTTGTGCATGATGGAGACGATCTGCAAGAAAGTCTTCCCACTGTTTCCAGTTATCTAAAACAGACATAATGTTACCTCCTAAAAGAATAGTACAGGCTTATTGTTTGATAATAGACTGGAAACTATACACAGAAGGACTGATTTTTTAAGTGTACCAGCCTCCATTAATCCCAAGTATTTGTCCCGTTATATAGCTTGCATCGTCTGAAAGTAAAAAGGCTGCCGCTTTTGCAATTTCTTCTGGTATTCCAAGTCTCCCCATTGGAATTTCATACGCAACCCGCTCGATTTCATCCTCAGTAAACTCCTCCATCATTGATGTCGCAATGGCACCGGGGGCTATGCCATTTACCCGAACTCCATTAAGTGCTGTCTCTTTACTAAGGGCCTTTACGAAGGAAATTTGCGCGCCCTTCACAGCTGAATAGGCTACTTCACAGGCTGCCCCTGTCTGCCCCCATATTGAAGTAATCACAATGACATTGCCCTTTCCTTTCGAAAAAAACTTAGGGAGAAGCTCTTTTGTCATCATTAAGGGATTTAACACATGAATATTTAATAATGCCTCAGCCTCTTCCAGTTGTAATTCCGTCAGTAGTCCATAATGACTGTTTCCGCTGCAATGGATGATGGCATCAAGTGAAAATATTTGGGTGCAGATTTTTTTGTATCCATCTGTGGCTGAAAGGTCAGCACAAATAGGAAAATATTCACCCCCAAATGGAGTGATTTTAGTTAATAATTGGTTAATCGCTTGTTCATTTTTATTGTAATGCAGGTATAAATGATAGCCTTTTGCTGCCAAATGGCAGGCCACCGCTTGTCCGATTCCACCGCTTGCTCCCGTTATCAGTACATATTTTTTCATTTATTTCACTCTTTCTTAACACGGAGAAAAGCGCCATTAAAAGTGGCGCTTCCGCATATCAAAGTCTTCCTGCTCAGCCTTTATTTTTTGGTACTACCTGGCAAATGGAGAAACGTTCTTCCGTGATGACTTCAGATGCCAGATTCTTTACATCCTCTAACGTGATTTTTTCAAGTGTTGGTACTACGTCAAATAGGTTCATGTCATTAAAAGCATAGCGTGTAAACTGATTCGCAATGTATTCAGGTGAATTAACCGCCCGTAAAAAGGTACCAATTTTTTTCTTTATTGCCCTTTCTAATTGTTCTTCAGTAATGATATTTCCACTCTTTACTTCAAGCAGCATTTTTTCAATACTCTCAGCAAGTAAATCAGGGTCGCCAGTATCGCCTCCAATCATCGCAAAGCCGAAGCCTTGTTCCTGCGTATAGTCATAAGAGAAGGTTTCATCGACCAGCCCTTCGTTATAAAGCTGATTATAATTCTCGGAACTTTTTCCAAACAGCATATCAAGCAGGACATTCATCGTCAGCTCATTTTTTAACATTTCATTTCCTGATTGATCTACATGAAGCGCTTTAATACCTACTAAACATTTAGATGTTTGGACATTCATTTGCAACACTTGTTTTTTCTCCGCAGCCTGCGTCGGCTCTTCTTCAAACTTTCGCTTTATTTCCGGCATATCCTTATAGTCCTTTTTTGCCTGATTCTCTCTAACCTGATTCATAAACTTTTCAGGATCCACGGGACCGACAATAAAAAGGAGCATATTGCTTGGATGATAGAAAGTATTGTAACACTCATATAACCAGTCTTTCGTGATGTGGGAAATCGATTCAATCGTCCCCGCAATATCGATTTTTACAGGATGGTTTTGGTAAAGGTTTTGGATGAGGCCAAAGTATAGGCGCCAATCAGGATTATCATCATACATCGTAATTTCCTGCCCGATGATGCCTTTTTCCTTTTCCACCGTCTTTTCAGAAAAATACGGATCTTGAACAAAGTCCACCAATGTTTCTAAATTTTTTTCTACATCCGATGTGCTGGAAAATAAATAGGCCGTCCGTGTAAAGGAGGTAAACGCATTGGCAGAAGCTCCCTGCCGGCTGAATTGCTGAAACACATCGCCATCTTCTTTTTCAAACAGCTTATGCTCTAAAAAATGGGCAATCCCGTCAGGAACCTTGACATATTCTTTTTTTCCCAAAGGAACAAAGGTATTGTCAACAGAACCATATTTTGTTGTGAAGGTTGCATATGTCTTATTAAAGCCCTTTTTTGGCAATATATAGACATTTAATCCATTAGGCAATTTTTCATGAAATAGTTCTTCTTGGAGCTGATCAAAATTAATTTTTTCCATTATTTCGCCTCCGTTCCAGTCAGGAAATAAATGGTATCAAGGTCGATTTTTTGTGCAACCGCAACAATTTCCTCTTTTGTTGCATTCTTCATTTCTGACATCCACGCATCTAGCTTAATATCAGTATTTGCCACCACATTATGGTATAGAATTTCAGTCAGCCCTCTGGCAGTATCGATGGTCTCGAGAATTTGATTTTGAATAACCGCCTTTGTCTGCTCTAACTCCCCATCGGTGAAATCCCCTTTTGTCATGGCCTCCATTTGCTCATGGATGATGCCTACCGCCTTGTCATAATTCTTTAGGTCAATCCCTGACATGACCATCATCAGGCCTTTATGGCTCTCCAGACGGCTGGCAGCGTAATAGGCCAGACTGGCTTTTTCCCGGACATTGATAAACAGCTTGGAATGCGAGAAGCCGCCAAAGATGCCATTAAAAACCTGCAGAGCAAAATAATCAGGATCGCCATATACAATATTGGTGCGGTAGCCGATATTTAGTTTTCCCTGCTTAACATCTTGTTCCTCTTTTACCTCATTTATTTGTTCTTTTTTCCTTATATCCCGCGTTTCTGCCTTTATGGGGTTACGATTTTCAAACTGAAGAAGGCTGCCAGTGAGCTTTTTCACCTCTTCTTCCTTTACATCCCCAATTACATAGAGATCCATTTCATCATCTTTAAAGGCTTGCTGATAATATTCATATAAGAGCTCTGGTGAAATGGTATCCACATCTTCCGCTTCCCCGTTAACCTGCAGGGCATAGGGCTCCCCTTTGCACATTTCTTCAAGAAGACGGACATTGGAGTAACGCATTTTGTCATCATATACAGATTGTATTCGCTGCTTTAATGTACGTTTTTCTTTTTCTATTGTTTCCTGGTCAAAAGCATTTCCTGAAACGTTGGGCCTGGTAAGTATTTCTGCCAATAATTCAAAACCCTTTTCCAACAATGGACTGGGGTCGCTTAAAAATTTTTCATTTGCTATTTCCAATGTAAAGCTCATGATATGATAATCGCCTTTTTTGGCTAGATCGACGAAAAGGGTCGCCCCATATAAATCATCCAGATATGACCTGAGTGCTGTAGTTGTTGGATATTTGTCAGAGCTGCTTTGCAGCACTTGTGGCAGCAGGGCTCGTTTTGTAACATCCTCTTTGGTCAAAGGTGCCTTCATTTTCCAAATAATTGTATTTGTTTTGTATTTATCTGTTTCAATGACATGGAGCTTATACCCTTGCATTTCTATAATTTTTTCTGCGGTTGCATCCATTTGCCTTCCTCCTTATTTGAAAAAGCTCTATATCTAAAGATAAAAACATTTTTCTTTATATCTTTTCCTTTTAAATTTAGCCTATACTTCTTACTATAATTTGACAGGCATGTTCAAGACAAGTGATTCCCTTAATAAAGCAAAAAAAAAGAACTCTTAGGATCCTGAGAATTCCTCCAGGCTGTCGAAAAACTTTCGACAGTCTTTTATTTCAATAACTTTATTTAACAATTAACCGCGTTGATTTGATAAAATGTTATAAATTTTAGGCTTTTCAACTAGTCTGTTGAATTGCGCTCCAATCAACAGAGCTGGAAATTCAATAATGATCTTTACACAACCAATAAATAATTAAAATAAGTGGTGAAATCTATGTTTAAACCAAGAGAGTCTATCCAAAGTAAATATGAATTTATGTCTATTGATGAATTGGTTCCAGACAATCACCTTCTTCATTTGATCGATAAATATATTGGATTCTCGTTTCTTCTTGAAAAAGTTCGTCCTTTTTATAGTGATGATAACGGACGCCTCTCTGATCCACTTATTCTTTTTAAAATGATGTTTATTGGATATATTTACGGCATTCGTTCCGAGAGACAACTAGAAATAGAAATAAAAATGAATATCGCCTACGGCTGGTTTTTAGGATTGAAATTCCATGATTCGGTTCCCCATCACTCTACAATTAGTTGGAATCGTCAGCACCCTTTTAAGAATACTGATATCTTTCAGGATATTTTTGATGATATTGTTCTCCAGGCAATGAATCACAAAATGGTTGGTGGTCGTGTTTTATTTACAGATTCAACCCATTTAAAGGCAAACGCCAATAAACATAAGTTTTCAAAAGAAGAAGTGGAAGTATAGACTCTCGAATATTTTGAGGATTTAAATAAAGCTATAGAAGAGGATAGAATTAAGCGTGGAAAAAAGCCGTTAAAGGAAAGGAAGAAAGTGAAACTAGAGAAATTCGGGTTAGTATAACAGAGCCTGGATGTGGATTTATGTCCAGTGAAAATGCCCACTACTATCCCAATTTACATGCTCAAAAAATAAGGTAAAAGTCGTAACACGACATGTATGAGAGGAGCACAAGGAAAAGGTAAGGTTAAACCGCTTATCTAAATCAGGAAAAATGCTTTACAAATTTAAAAAGGAAAAAATTTAGCGAAGCTTCGCAGACTCAAAATAGCTTCATGGTCTTTGCTACTGCCGGTTACGGGGATTGAAAAATGCAAGTGAACAGGTTCTCCTTACTGTTGCCTGTCAAAATATAAAAAAGATTGCAACACAATTAGCCAGGCTGGAAAAAGTGTGTTGCAATTCTTTTGGTTGATTTTGCCCCCCTGTTGATTGGAGAGGAAGGTGCGAGACTCCTGCGGGAGTACGGAGCTGGGGAGACCCCGCAGGCGCTTAAGCGCCGAGGAGGCTCCACGGACCGCCCGCGGACAGCGAAGAACCTGGAGCGGAAATCAACAGGCCAATTAGCAGAGAAAATCAATAAATATAATCGGTGTTTAAATTCTGACAAAATAAAAAATTGCCGAGAAAAATATCCTTTCTCAACAATCTGAAAGAACTCCCAGGTTTCCTGAGAGTTCCTCCGCTTTTCTTATTAACGATTTCCTTTGATATAGTGTACCCCATCTGCTTTTGGGGCTTCAGCACGGCCGATAAAACCGGTCAGTGCTAAAATGGTCAGTACGTAAGGAGCGATGAACAAATACACGTCCGGAATGTTTTTCAAGAATGGCAAGCTAGTTCCGATGATACTGATACTTTGGGCAAAACCAAAGAATATTGCTGCACCCATTGCCCCAAGCGGATGCCATTTACCGAAAATCATCGCGGCAAGCGCCATAAAACCTTGGCCGCTGATGGTTGCATGGTTAAAGTTATTGGAAATGGTTTCAGCGTAAACGCCGCCGCCAATTCCTCCAAGTGCACCAGAAATGATGACACCTAAATAACGCATTTTAGAAACATTAATACCCATTGTATCGGCTGCCATCGGGTGTTCACCAACTGATCGAAGGCGCAGGCCAAATGGGGTTTTATAAATAATATACCAAGAAATCACAGCAACCAGGATAGCCACAAATGATGTCCAGTATGTGTTTTGGAAAAAGATTTCTCCGATAACCGGAATATCTTTTAAAAACGGAATATCCGCTTTACCAAAGCTTTGCTTAATAATATCGGTTTCACCTTTATTATAAATTAACTTGATCAGGAACATGGTTAATCCGGTAGCCAATAAGTTAATCGCCACCCCAGAAACCGTATGGTCAGCCCGGAATGTAATGGCGGCGACTGCATGAAAAATCGAGAATACAGCACCAGCTGCCATGGCTACTAATAAGGCTATCCAAGGTGTTGCACTTCCAAATGTATCAGCGAAAGTTAAATTAAACACGATGGAAGAAAAGGCTCCAATGACCATTAATCCTTCGAGTCCAATATTAACAACACCGGCCCGTTCTGAGAAAACTCCACCCAATGAAGTGAAGATAAGTGGTGCCGCCCACAGTAAGGTTGATGGAACAACAATCATTAAAATTTGCATCAAGCTTAAGCTGCTATGACTGTTTGACGCGGCAGCAAGGACTGTATTGGATAAAGAAAATAATAATCCACTCACCTTACTTCACCTCCTTTTTGCTGAAACGATCAAGAAATATTCTAATGATATAACTTGCTGCGACAAAGAATACAATTAAGGCAATGATGATATCAACTAATTCCTTCGGAACCCCGGCAAGCGGCATTGAAAGAGCACCGATTTTCAGTACGCCGAATAACAATGCTGAGAAAAATACACCAATAGCCGTATTTCCCCCTAATAAGGCTACAGCGATACCGTTAAAACCTACGCCGGTAAATCCGCCTTGTACAGCCATGTAACCGAAAGTACCCAACCCTTCCATGGCTCCTGCTACACCAGCAAAACAGCCGGAAATGACCATGGAAAGAATAATATTTCTATTGACATTCATCCCTGCATAGTTTGCCGCATCCTGGTTAAAACCGACGGCACGGAATTCAAAGCCACGTGTCGTTTTCTCCAATAAAAACCACATGATAAAACAACAAATAATAGCAATAACAAAACCCCAATGAATGGTTGATCCTGTCGTAAGATTTGTCAGCCATTCTGACCTTAAGGAGGCAGATTCCAGAACCTTGCCCGTCTTTGAAGAACCTTGGTTTAATTTATTATTAATAATGTAGTTCACAGTATGCAAAGCAATATAGTTCATCATGATGGTCACAATTACTTCATGCACTCGAAAACGGGCTTTTAATAATCCAGGGAGGAATGCCCATAGACCGCCTGCAAGCATGGCTGCAATAATTGCAAGAGGAAGATGGACTACAGTCGGAAGTCCGTCAAAAGTTACCCCCACGTAAACTGATGCAAGCCAGCCAACGATAAATTGTCCTTCAACACCAATATTAAATAAACCGACCCTAAACGCAAAAGCAACGGCAAGACCCGCTAAAATATATGGGGTCACCTGTCTTACTACTTCACCCATTTGGTAAACATCCCCAAAGGCCCCGTTCCACAATGCGATAAATGCATCAACTGGATTATAACCGCTAATAAGCATAATGATGGTGCCAATTAAAATGCCTAGCAGCACTGCGATAATTGGCGTTAAAATATTTATTAAGCGTTTAGACATGTGTTCCTTCCCCCGCTTCTTTTCTATTCGAGCCTGCCATCAATAATCCAAGCTCCTGTTCTGTTGTTTCTTTCGGATTCACAACAGCAACAATTCGGCCCTCATAAATAACCGCAATCCGGTCGCTGACATTCATGATCTCATCCAGTTCAAATGATACAAGTAAAACAGCTTTTCCGTGATCACGCTGTTCAATTAAGCGTTTATGAATAAACTCAATTGCCCCGACATCAAGTCCCCGCGTTGGCTGGGCAGCAATCAATAAATCTGGGTTTCTGTCCACCTCACGGCCGATTATCGCTTTTTGCTGGTTTCCCCCTGAAAGTGCACGGGCCAATACATATTCACTTGGCGTCCGGACATCAAATTCTTTAATTAACGTTCTGGCCTTATTATAAATTTCCTTAAAGTTTAAAATACCATTTTTCGAAAATGGCCGTTTATAATAAGTTTGCAAAACCATATTCTCGCCAATTGGATAGTTAAGAACCAGTCCATGTTTATGCCTGTCCTGAGGGATATGACCAACACCTGACTCCGTAATTTTACGGGATGAAAGTCCAAATAGTTCTTTCCCGTTTACCTTAACGCTCCCTTTTTCCGCTTTCCTTAAACCGGTAATGGCTTCAATAAATTGAGATTGTCCGTTGCCATCAACACCGGCTATTCCAACAATTTCTCCGGCACGGACTTCTAAATTAAGGCCGTTAACAACGGTAACACCCCTTGAGTCCTTTACGACAAGATCTTTTATTTCTAAAACATCCTGTTTCGGCTGAGCAGGTTTCTTTTCTGTTTTAAAGACGACTTCACGGCCAACCATAAGATTCGCTAGTTCATTAGGATTTGTTTCGCTTACATTAACCGTCCCAATCCCTTTCCCTTTACGGATAACGGTACAACGGTCGGCAACCTCCATAATTTCTTTCAGCTTATGTGTAATTAGAATAATGGATTTTCCTTCTTTTATAAGCGTTTTCATAATTTGAATAAGTTCTTTAATCTCCTGCGGTGTCAGTACAGCTGTCGGTTCATCAAAAATCAGAATTTCTGCACCACGGTATAATGTTTTTAAAATTTCCACCCGCTGCTGCATTCCAACAGTGATATCAGAAATTTTTGCCTGTGGATCAACAGCAAGACCATAGCGCTCGGAAATTTCGCGGACTTCCTTTTCAGCCTTTTTAAGGTCAATTCGGCCGCCGGTTGTAATTTCTTTCCCTAGGATAATATTTTCAGTGACGGTGAACTTATCAACAAGCATGAAATGTTGATGCACCATTCCAATTCCCAAGTCATTTGCGATATTAGGATTTGTTATATGAACCGGTTTGCCTTTCACGCGAATTTCACCCTGCTCTGGCTGATAAAGTCCGAATAGAACGTTCATTAACGTTGATTTCCCGGCACCATTTTCCCCAAGCAAAGCATGAATTTCACCCTTTTTAAGCTGAAGGGTGATGTTATCATTCGCAACGAAACCATTAAATTCTTTACGAATATTAAGCATTTCGATTACGTAATCCATTTTTCTCACTCCCTGTTTCAAGATTATCAGAAATTATTCATTTGAAGTAAGAGGTCAGACCTTCTATTTTTTAAAAAATAAGGGAATTCCTCCCCCTCTAAAAATCTTAAATGAAAAGTAGAAATTGTTCTACGCTTCAATTAGGATTCTTATTCAAAGGAATAAGCAGGCAGTAAAACCCGCTTATTCCTTTTTCATTTATTATTTCGCACTGAAAGTTTTTAATTCTTCAAGTGTACCAGGAACTTTTACATCACCTGATTTAATTTTTTCAATCCATTCTTTTACAGCTTTATCAATTGCATCTTTATTTGATGCTTTGCTGTTAACTGGAGCTAAGGCAACACCGTCTTCATGTAAGCCGTAAACAGTTGTTTGGCCGCCAGGGAAATCACCATTTTTAGCTTTTGTTGAAAGGTCTTTTACTGCAACGTCAACACGTTTCATGGAAGATGTAAGAACAACGTCTGGACCCATGTCATTTTGGTCACGGTCTACACCGATTGCCCAAATTTCGCGCTTAGGATCTTTTTTCTTCAAATCGTTAGCTTCTTTGAATAAACCGTTACCAGTTGCACCAGCTGCATGGAATACAACATCAGCGCCTGTAGAGTACATTTTTGCTGCGATTGTTTGACCAAGCTCAGCTTTGTCAAATGCACCTGAATATTGAACGTCCACTTTTACTTCTGGCTTAGCCGCTTTAACACCAGCTAAGAAACCAGATTCAAAACGTTCAATAACAGGAATTTTCATACCGCCGATGAAACCAACGTGGTTAGATTTTGTTTGTAATGCTGCAGCCACACCAGCAAGGAATGCTGCTTCCTGCTCTTTGAAAAGAATGCTGGCAACGTTAGGCTGTTTTACTTCATCATCGACGATGGCAAAATTTGTTTTTGGTTGTTGTTTCGCAATGCCATCAACAGCATCGTGCATTAAGAAACCGATACCGTATACTAAATCAAAGCCTTGACGTGCAAGGGTGTTTAAGTTTGTAGTGTAGTCAGCATCTGAAGTGGATTGAAGGTAATCATAGCCGCCTTTACCTTTTTCCAGACCGTTGTCTTTACCAAATGCTTGAAGACCTTCCCATGCAGATTGGTTAAACGATTTGTCGTCAACACCGCCGACGTCAGTAACCATTGCAACAGAGAATGCTTTTTCTTTGTCTCCGCCTTTTGACGTGTCTTTTCCTTTGTTGTCATCACTCTTTCCACAAGCACCTAAAAGTGTTCCAGCAGCAAGAACTAGTGACAGCGCCATACCAATTTTACGCTTTTTCAAGGTATTGTACCCCCTAAGAATGTTGTTTGATTAGTTAGAAATGTAAGTAAAGCAAGACTGTTTGCGTTTTCATAACACTGTAAAAAAAATCAAATTCTTTTTCTTAAGACATGAAAACTGAATTTGTCTGCTTTAAAATAGTTTACCGAAAACAGGATTGGTTCATCCATTTCATCAAAATGCATCTGTTTTAAAACCAGCAATGCAGTTTCCGGATCACATTCCAGAATTGGGGAAATTTTTTCGTGATAGCCAATCGGCTCAATTTGCGCAACAGCATATGTAATTCTCCGATTTGCTTCTTCATCTAAAATATGGAAGATTGATTCCTCCCCATGGGAAAAGGTTTCAGGTAATATACGTTCCGGAACTTTATCGATACAATAAACCACCGGTTCTCCATTTGCCGTTCTTACCCTTTCCATCACGACAATTTCCTCACTAGTAGAACATGAGAAACGACGAATATCCTCTTCGGTAGGACTTTGAGTTGATGAACTTAAGAAAATGGTGCCGGGTTTCATACCAGCCTGTTTAATCATATCAGTAACACTTTTTAAATGTTCAATCCCTGAGGTAAACAAAGGCTTTGAGTTAACAAAGGTTCCAACACCATGGCGCCTTACGATCACATTCTCTTCTTCAAGAATACGCAGCGCTTCTCTGAGTGTCGCTCTGCTTACACCAAGCTGTTTAGCAAGATCAAATTCTGAGGGTAATTTTTCTTTTTCCTTGTATACCCCTTTTTCAATATCCTGCTTTAGCCGATCGATCACTTGTAAATATAAATGCCGGTTATCTGACTTAATAGACATGCTGTTTCCTCCAGCCCTTTTCCAAAGACATCAGACATCTGATATCATTCCTACTAATCGAGATTTATATTATCACTTTTTTGGTGATAAATAAATAGGAATTCATGATTTTGTCGAAAAAAGGAGTCGGAATAAAAAAAATCACAAATTTGTCAAAAACCGCAGAAAAAAATCTGCTATAATGAGATGCTTCATTGGAAATCAAGGAAAATCATGGAGATAAATAGGGGTTTTTCCCTAAACATTTCAACCGCATCTATTACCATAATATCAGATATTTCAAAAAAAAGAATAAAAAAAAGGGCCGATTGACCCTTTTTTCAATTCTATGAGCTCTGCTCCTCTTTTGGTTTAGATTGTAATACTGCTCTTGGTTTACTGCCCTCATATGGGCCGACTACTCCGCGTGCTTCCATTTCATCAATAAGGCGGGCTGCTCTGGTATAGCCGATTCGGAAACGCCTCTGAAGCATGGAAACCGACGCTGTTTGCATTTCAATAATCAATTCCACCGCTTCATCATATAGTTCATCGTCAACCGCACCTGTTGCTTCAGGTATATCATCCGGAATCATCTCATCCTGGTATTGAGCTTTTTGCTGCGAGATCACAAATTCAACAATATCTTCAACCTCCTGGTCTGAAAGAAATGCTCCCTGAACCCTTACAGGTTTAGATGCCCCGACAGGCATGAATAGCATATCCCCCCTGCCAAGCAACTTTTCTGCCCCACCCGTATCCAAGATTGTTCTTGAATCAGTGGCACTTGAGACGGCAAAGGCAATCCTTGAAGGAATATTTGCCTTAATGACCCCGGTAATGACATCAACGGACGGTCTTTGTGTAGCAATAATTAAATGGATTCCGGCAGCACGTGCCATTTGCGCAAGGCGGGTAATTGAATCTTCTACATCTGAGGATGCTACCATCATTAAATCTGCCAACTCATCAACAATAACCACTTGTCTCCTTCTTCAAGATTATGACGTCTGATATGATCGTTATAGCCTTCGATATTTCGAGTTCCTGTATAGGAGAAAAGCTCATATCTTCTTTCCATTTCACTTACGACCTTTTTTAAAGCCTGGGAAGCTTTCTTTGGCTCTGTAACAACAGGTGCAAGCAAATGAGGAATTCCATTATAAACATTTAATTCCACCATTTTTGGATCAATCATCATTAACTTTACTTCATGCGGTTTAGCTCTCATTAAAATACTGGTAATAATGCCGTTAATACAAACACTCTTACCGCTTCCCGTTGCTCCGGCAACAAGCAGGTGCGGCATTTTATTCAATTCTGCCAAAACAGCTTCCCCGGTAATATCCCGGCCAAGACCGATCAGCAGCTTGGCCTCTGGTTTGTCGTTTTGGGTAGCTTCAATCACCTCTCGAAGGGAAACCATGGCTACTTCAGAATTAGGAACCTCGATGCCAATCGCGGATTTTCCCGGGATAGGGGCTTCCATTCGAATATCCTTTGCAGCCAGTGCCAATGCTAAGTCATCGCTAAGGCTGACAATTTTGCTAACCTTCACACCGACATCCGGGTGAACTTCATATTTCGTTACCGCTGGGCCTAAATGTACCTGAGTAACACGGGCTTTCACTCCAAAACTTTGGAATGTTCTTTCGAGCTTGGCTGCATTCGCATGGATCAGCTCATATTCCCCGCTTTGATCGGTTTTCTTCGGGAGTCTTAAGAGCCTATTCGGAGGCAGTTCGTAAGCGATATTCTCCAATTCAGTAAATCTAATCGGGGGTGAATTATCTTCTTCATCATCCCGAGGAATATTTCTTTTCTCAGCTGCATGTTCCTTCGTTTGCCCATTCACAGGCACTTCATCTATAAGAGTCCTATCCGTGAAACTGGAAATAATCGGTTCCGGTGTTTTCAGTTCTTCGGATTCTTGTGGATGTTGAGCGTTTATATTTGATGCGCTATTTTTATCTGTCTTTCCTTTTCCTTCCTGTCTTTTTTCAACTTTTTTTGCACCCTTACGTTCTTTCTGCTTTTGGTTCCATTCGACAAGATCTGTTTTGAAGGCTTCCCATTGATTCTTGGAAAAGCTAATGAAGGACATCATTACTTTTCCGATAAAATCACCAAAGGATTTTCCCGTTAATAAAATAAAGCCAATAATGATAAAAATAAAAGCGATAATTTTCGTTCCTGTTTCTGCGAATAAGTAATTAAACAGGGCAAACAAAATCGCGCCAAGCATGCCTCCCCCAAGGTCTGTCGTACTCGATTCCCCTCTTAGTTCCATCATAAACAATTCCCAAGTATTGCTGATTACACTTGGGTCTTTAAATTTGCCATCGTTCGTCAGCAAATGAAATAGAGTCACATGACTTAGCAGCAGGATGGCTGAGATAATAAAATAACTTCCTACCAATTTAATATGGAAGAAGAACGGAATTTCCCGCTTCCACATCAAGTAAACACTAAGGAATACAAGTCCAATTAAACTGAGCATATACCATTCGCCCATCCAAAAGCGAAAAAAAAGCACCGCTGCCCTGCCTACTGCCCCGAGCTTTGCCATTGAAATGATTGCTAAAGCTAACAGGACTAATGCTGAAAGCTCATATTGGACAGTGCGTTTAATTTGAGCATCTCTTCTTTTAGGTTGTCTTTTCTTTTTTTTAGCCATTTAATCACCTTTAAAAATAATTATGGAACAAATCCCTTGCATTTATAATCGAATGCCGTTTGACGATCGTTCATTCATTATACTGAAAAAAGGAAGAAAGCAGCCTGATTGGCTGCTCCTGTATTCATATCCTGATTATACCATAATTATTGCCTATAATGCGGACAATCCGGCAAGGTTAGTAAAAGAAATTTTGGCCCCCGGGCATATCCGCTCATCCATAAAATGCTGCGGGTCGCTGCTTAGCACACGAACCACTTGGAAATTTTGCTGGTCTGTGGACTCAACCAAAAGCGGGATTCCTTGGTAGGTTATCATTTGCTGTTTTTGAATCGCTTCTGCCTCAGGGGGAAAAATAAGTTCGCGAGGCATCATGGTATATAAAATCATTGGATCAGTCCCCCATTATTTTCCTTTTGCTGGTCAATCAATTCATTTAATTTCTTCATGGCAGGTCCAATTCCGCCCACTTCATTAATCAATCCGTACTTGACCGCATCAGCACCTATAACATTCGTTCCGATATCTCTTGTTAAATTTCCTTTTGCGAACATTAAATCTTTAAACGTTTCCTCGGTGATGTTAGAATGTTTGGTCACAAAATTTACGACACGCTCTTGCATTTTGTCCAAGTATTCAAAGGTTTGCGGCACTCCGATGACAAGCCCGGTTAATCTGATCGGATGAATGGTCATTGTCGCTGTCTCAGCAATGAAGGAATAATCACAGGATACAGCAATTGGGACGCCAATAGAATGACCTCCGCCAAGAACAATTGATATGGTCGGCTTTGAGAGAGATGCCAGCATCTCAGAAATCGCCAGCCCTGCTTCTACATCCCCTCCCACAGTATTTAAAATGATTAAAACCCCTTCAACATTCGGATTTTGTTCTATTGCAACGAGCTGCGGGATGAGGTGTTCATATTTGGTTGTTTTATTTTGAGGTGGTAGTGCCAAATGTCCTTCTATTTGTCCGACAATGGTCAAACAATGAATTCTTGAGTCTGATGAAAGCTGGGGGACATTTGTTTGGCCAAGCTGCTGAATTTTCTCTATTAAATTTGAAGATGGCTTTTCTTCCTTTTGCGGCTCACTGCCTTCTCCATTACCGGTTTCATTATTTTGTAAATCTTTATTCATCCTAATACTCCCTTCAAGCATGATATATTTTTAGTATTGACTTATTATCCGAAAACATGCTCATAATCCATACAAAAGGCACCAGCGAATATGCCGGTGCCTTGCGTTAAATTATTATTTAATTTCCATTATAATCGGTAAAATCATTGGTCTCCTTTTGGTTTTATCGAACAAATAACGGTTTAGGTCTTCTCTTATTTCCTGCTTAAGGACTGACCATTCAAAGGTTTCTTTCATGATATTTTTCTCGACAATATCCCGGACTAATTTGGTTGAATTCTCCATTAATTTTTCTGATTCCCGGACATAGACAAAACCTCTGGAAATTATTTCAGGACCGGCTGCAATCTTCTTTTCTGCCTTTGTTAAAGTGACAACTACAATTAAAATACCATCCTGTGATAAAAGTTTTCGGTCACGAAGTACTATGTTCCCGACATCACCCACACCAATCCCATCGATCAGCACATTACCAGAAGAGACTTTTCCGGAAATCGCAATTTTACCATCTTTTAATTCTACAATATCCCCCCGGTCGGGAATACATATTCTCTCATCAGTCATGCCGCATTCGAGCCCGAGTTTCCGGTGGGCTTTTAACATCCGGTATTCTCCATGAACAGGAATTAAAAATTGGGGCTGCATCAGGTTAATCATAAATTTCAATTCTTCTTGGCTACCATGGCTTGAGACCTGTATCGTCCGCTTGCCCGAAACTACATTAGCTCCTGCTCTAAAAAGCATGTCAACAGTTTTAGAGAGAAATAACTCGCTGCCTCGTAATGGTGATGCGGCAATTAAAACTGTATCATTTGGTTGAATATTTACGAGCTTATGGGTTTGCTTTGCCATTTTCTGCAGAGCTTCAATCGGCTCACCCTGACTGCCTGTCATCAAGACCACAATTTCCCGGTCTGAATAATTTTTTATTTCATTAATTGGTATGATTAAATCCTCTTCGACTTCTAAATAACCCAAATCAAGCGCAATATGATAGATACGTTCCAGGCTTTTTCCTACTACTGCTACTTTGCGGCCATTCTCAACTGCCGCATTAAAAATGTGTTGAATCCTGTTTATATCAGAAGCAAAACAGGCAGCAATGATTCTTCCCGGCGCATTGTAAAAGGCATTGGACATTTCCCGTTCAACAATGGCTTCTGATGTTGTATACCCTGGCCTTTCTGCCTCCGTACTGTCTGAGAGCAGACATAAAACCCCTTGCTCTCCAATAGCGGCCATCTTTCCGATTTCTGGTTTGTAAAGACTGGCTGCTGCCTGATCAAATTTAAAATCACCGGTGTAAACAATAATGCCTTCAGATGTATGTATACAAACACCCACTGAATCAGGAATGCTGTGATTAGTTCTAAAGAAGCTCACGTCCACGGAATCCAGTTCAACGATTGATTGGGAATCCACTTCAATAAAATTCGTTTTTCCAACGAACTCTTGTTCCTTAAGCTTGGCATTGGCAAGAGCCAGTGTCAGCTTCGTTCCATAAACCGGAACATCAAATTGTCTTAAAACATAAGATAGAGCCCCGATATGATCTTCGTGTCCATGTGTTAAAAATACGGCTTTGACTCGTTCCATATTTTCTTTTA
>CAYNUT010000028.1:18919-34991 GCA_964400595.1 uncultured Neobacillus sp.
GTCATGTCTGGAATCACCATGTCGATGCCAAGCATTTCTTCCTCGGGGAACATTAGCCCGGCATCAATAATCAATATGTCCTTGTCCACTTCAACAAGATACATATTTTTTCCGATTTCTCCAATTCCACCAAGCGCAATAAACTTAATGGACTTATTTTTTTTCTTTATCACGTTCAATTTCCTCCTATGATGTGTTCCGACCGAAATCAGTTATGATTATTATACTTGATAGATGAACATCTTAACAACCAAGAAATGCGGAAGTGCGCGATTGGCGGATATGGCCAGCCAAAAGAAAAAACCAGCCGTTTCATTTTAGCCGGCTGGCTTTTTAACATCATTATTTATTTAAGATGGAACTTAAGGTAGCTCGTTCATGTTCCGTCAATCCTACAAGCGGCAATCGTACTGACCCGACATCTAAACCTCTAATTTGTAAGGCTGTTTTTACCGGAGCTGGACTAGGTGCGGCAAATAATCCCTGCATAACTGGAAGCAGCTGCTGATGTAATTGGGCAGCCTTTTGATTTTCTCCAGTCAAAAATGCCTCAATCATTTCCTGCATTTCATTTCCGATAACATGAGAAGCGACGGAGACAACCCCTGCACCGCCAATCGCTAACACAGGAATGGTTAAGCTGTCATCCCCGCTATACAAAACAAAATCATCTGAGGTATTAGCAATAATACGGGTCATCGCATTTAAATCACCGCTTGCTTCCTTAACAGCGACAATATTCTCGATTTGGGATAAGCGGATAATGGTCTCCGGTTGGATATTGACCACTGACCTGCCAGGAATATTGTAGACCATAACAGGCAGGGATGTTGATTCAGCGACAGCTTTAAAATGCTGATATAACCCCTCCTGATTGGGTTTATTATAATACGGTGCAACCACCATGATGCCGTCTGCTCCAAGCTGCTCCGCTTTTTTAGTAAGTTCAATCGACGCATATGTGTTATTGCTTCCAGTACCTGCGATAACTGGAATTCGTTTGTCCGAAACCTTGACTACGTGGTCAAATAGTGCCAGCTTTTCTTCCTTTGATAATGTCGGTGATTCACCAGTGGTTCCAGCAATAACCAGAGAATCAGTCCCATTTTCAATTAAATAATTTACCAGCTGGGTGATCTTCTGAAAATCAATATGTCCTTTTTTATCAAAAGGTGTCACCATTGCTGTTGATACTCGCCCAAAATGAACCATTTTCTTGCTCCTTCCCATATTCAGATAGACATTCAAAGTCCATCATAAATATCCTTGGCACCAATAAAGATAGGAATAATACTATTGATCTAAAACATTATATTCAGATGTTTCCTCTTCTAATTGAAAGGCATCATGCAGGGCATTTACTGATTTAATTAAATCATCCTGCTTTACTAAAACCCAAATGGTTGTATGGCTGTCCGCCGATTGTAAAATTCTTATGCCATGATCGGACAATGCAGTGACAATCTTTGAAGTAACCCCTGGAACACCCGCGATACCAGCCCCAACAACAGACACTTTGGCGCAATGACGCTCCACTGAAGGTTCATGTCCAAGTTCATTCAACACCTTAATTGCCCGGTCTGACATTTCATCCGTCACTGTGTAGACAACTCCATTAGGAGAAATATTAATGAAATCAACGCTTATTTTTTCATTGGCCATCGCTTTAAAAACTTCAGCCTGTAAGTAATATTGATCTTTTTTGGCAAAGACCTTTATTTGCGTG
Source organism: uncultured Neobacillus sp. (assembly GCA_964400595.1). Taxonomy (GTDB): domain Bacteria; phylum Bacillota; class Bacilli; order Bacillales; family Cytobacillaceae; genus Neobacillus. The sequence continues at coordinate 20,646 of CAYNUT010000028.1, forward strand.
ACATTGGAAACATGGGCAATCCCTGTTACAATTCGTTCCTTAATATCACTTCCTAAGGTTTCTTTATTTAGAGAGGTAACCAAGGTTCCCAAGTTGTCAGAATAAGTGGAACGAATCCGAATTGGCACTTTTGCCTGCATCGCAATTTCTACTGCACGCGGATGAATTACCTTTGCACCTTGATAAGCCATATTACATACCTCTGTGTAAGTTACAACCGAAAGCGGCCGGGCATTTTCTGCAATCCTTGGGTCTGCTGTCATAATGCCTTCCACATCAGTAAAAATATCAATCCATTCGGAATTGAGTGCAGCACCGAGCGCTGCCGCAGAAGTATCACTGCCGCCGCGGCCAATTGTTGTCACATCCCCATTTTTCGCAGCACCCTGGAAACCTGCCACAACGACAACATCATGAATTTCTAATTCCCGGAGCAGTCTGTCGCATTTCATTTGGCTGATTTTCGCATTGGTGTGGTCAGTGTTTGTGCGGAATCCTGCCTGAGCACCTGTTAATGCCGCAGCATTTATCCCGCTTTCCAAAAGCATATTTGTAAAAACTACACTAGAGATGACTTCACCACAGGATAATAATAAATCTTGTTCTCGTTTTGAGATACTGCTTAAATTACCCCCGATCAATGATAACAATGTGTCGGTTGCGTAAGGGTCTCCTTTTCTGCCCATCGCAGAAACGACTACAACAACTTTATAGCCGTCAGCCAACGCTCTTTCAATATGTCCTTTTGCAAGGTTTCTGCTATTTTTATCCTTGACGGATGTCCCGCCAAATTTTTGCACAATGATTTTCATGGGAACACTAAAACCTGCCTTTTGGATGTAACTTATTTTACTAAACCTAGTTTTACTAAACTTTCTGCAATTTGAACAGAATTCCATGCTGCTCCTTTTAACAGGTTGTCTGAGACCACCCACATATGGAACCCACATTCTTCATCTATATCTTTTCTAATCCTGCCGACAAAAACCTCATTTTTGCCGACGCAATCCGCTGGCATAGGTTAAACTTGATTTTCTGTATCATCCTGTAAAATCACACCCGGTGCATCTTGCAATAATGCTTTAATATCATTGGCACTTACACCTTCTGCATCAATTTCAAAATAAACCGACTCCGAATGTCCGACAGCAACAGGAAGCCTTACACATGTAGCGGAAACCTGGAGCTCAGGTAAATGCATGATTTTCTTCGTTTCATTAATCATTTTCATTTCTTCAAATGTATAGCCATTTTCTTGAAACTTATCGATCTGTGGAATGGCATTAAAAGCGATTTGATAATGCTTATTATCAGATTTCACCGGTAAAATTTTGGGCTCTATTGTTTCATTGTTTATTATCGCTTTTGTTTGTTCCATTAATTCTTCAACTGCTGCAGCGCCGGCACCAGAAACAGCTTGATAAGTTGAAACAATAATTTTTTTCAGTCCATATTTTTGACGGATTGGCTCTAAAGCCACCACCATTTGAATAGTTGAGCAGTTTGGATTGGCAATAATGCCATTATGGTCGTGCAAGTCCCCTTCATTTACCTCAGGAACGACCAATGGAATATTAGCTTCCATCCGAAATGCGCTAGTATTGTCCACCACGATTGCACCGCGTTTAACAGCTTCCGGTGCAAGTTCCTTTGATACGCTGCCTCCGGCACTGAATAATGCAATATCTACCCCTTCAAAACTCTCCGGCTTTGCTTCTTGGACTGTCATTTCCTGGCCGTTGACCACAACTTTTTTACCCGCTGAACGTGCTGAAGACAGCAAGGTTAGCTTTCGAATAGGGAAATTTTCTTTAACCAATGTTTGGATCATTTGTTGTCCTACCGCTCCTGTTGCCCCAACGACAGCTACGTGAAATCCAGTTAGAATCATGTTTGTTCCCCTTTCAACAATACTGGCACGGTTATTTCAATTTGTGCTCCTTCTGCCAGCTTAATGATAATATTTTATAGTTAAACTCAGACAGTGGGTTACACGTTAACCCACTGTAAATGATTAATTTATTTTATCATATTCCATAAAAGAAATAACCTTTTTTACTGAAGGGGGGAAATTTAGTCACTATCCTTATATCTTTCTATTAATACAGGCTGAATTTGTCTGCCGGCAAGAGCTGCTTCCACTGTCTCAGGCAGCATCGTCATTCTCGCAACCATGGAATTCGGCTTTTTCACAGGATCATCCTGGCCGTAAGGAATAAAAAAGATATTTTTTGCTGCCATTAATTTCATTAAATTTACTCCATTTAATCCAAGAGCATCATTGGTAGAAATCCCTAGTATGACCGGCTTTAAATTTCTTAATGTAGCCTTGGCAGCCATTAATACTGGGCTGTCATTAATAGCATTTGCAAATTTACTCATGGAAACCCCTGTTAATGGGGCAATAACCATACAATCAAGCGGTATTTTCGGCCCTAGAGGCTCTGCATTGACGATGGTATCGATCACCTTATTTCCGGTTAAATCTTGAATCCGCTCTACCCACTCCTCACCTTTGCCAAAGCGGGTTTCTGTATTCTTTACAGTAAAGGTTACCACTGGGAGAACTTCCGCCCCAGCTTGAACTAATTTTTCAATTTCAGGGAACACCGCATCATAGGTACAATGGGAACCTGTCAAACCAAAGCCGATCCGCTTACCTCTTAAACTCATTGGACTTTCCCCTTTCGCTTTCTTAAATCATCCTGAAGCAATTGAGCGAGAACGTTTGCCAAGATCTGCCCTGCTGTTTTCGGAGCAACAATGCCCGGCAAGCCTGGAGCAAGCAATGCTTTTATGCCCCTCTTTTCCGCATATCTAAAATCGGTGCCTCCCGGCTTTGATGCAAGGTCAATAATGAGGGTGTGGGAGGGCATTTTGGAAATGACCATTGCCGTGACAATAGGGTGTGGCGCAGTGTTGATTAGGATATCGATATCCTTTACTTCATGAACAAGGGCATTTAAATGAAAAGGGGTTAAACCCATTTCTGTAATCCGTGCCAAATGCTCACTTTTCCTTGCCCCAACCTTCACCTTTGCCCCAAGGGCCGCAAAGGTCCTGGCTACACTCATTCCTACCCTGCCTAAACCGAGCACAGCTATATTTGAACCGTGAATCGTAAAATCAGTATGCTGGATCGCCATCATAATAGTTCCTTCGACAGTTGGGATGGAATTATAAATTGCGACATCATCCCGCTCGAACAACTGAATGAGAGTCCGTTTGCTTTGCTTCGTTATTCCATTCAAATAGGCATTGCTGATTCCAGAATAAATCGTACAATGATCAGGTGTTTTATCGAGAGTTTCACTTGACAAAATAACCCTTTCATTGGAAAAGATGGTTTCCACCTGCCCCTCCAAATTAGTTCCTGGGACCGGTAAAATAAGGGCATCCATATGTGAAAAATCAACTTCATCCATCTTTTCCTTAACCGCTCCCGTAAAGGCATGGTCAAGCTGCTCAAAACCAATAAGCGATAATCTCGCATCTAATTCAGTTAACTTGCGGATGATTTCCAGCTGCCTGGCATCTCCGCCAATCACGGCTATCTGCATCCCTGTCAGCATGAAAACATTCACCTTCTTTTTTTAAAAAATCCACCTAAAAAGGCCTTATCTTCTTATCACTTCACCATCTTATGTATCTTCGCTTCAATAGGTGAGTTTTCCATCTGTTCTAAAATAAAAAAAGCCCAAGCAAAAAGTTGTTTTGCTTGGGCTTCTTTTATTTTCCTCATATCATTCTTCTTCAGGAACATCAATGATAATCATATCTGATCCTATTTTTCTAATATGCCGCCATGGTACCCTAATTTCTTCCCCTTGTTTACGAAAGCCAAACCATTTCACTGTAGGTATAAGAAGCGCTTGAATTTGTCCAGTGCTTTCGTTTATTTCTAAATCCGTTTGACCAAGCACTCCCATACGCTCCGCCCTTTTCACATCAACAATTTCTTTACCGCTCAGTTCACTCAGCCTCATTTATTTAGAACTCCCCCTTCCTCCCTTTTCTATATGTTTATCAATTAGGTGTCCCATTTAGACTAAAGAAAAAAACAGTTCGAACATTCGAACTGTTTTGAAATTCACTTTAGTGCTGTTGGAAATTCACCGTCAGGGCTGATTAAAGAAACGGAATATTTGTCAGTAAAGATGGCCCTTGCCATTTCGTCCACACTATTTTTAGTAACACGGTCTATCTGCTCAATAATTTCATCGAGTGAACGGTGCCGTTTTAAAAGAAGCTCATTTTTACCGTTGCGGCTCATTCGGCTATTTGTGCTCTCTAGACTTAACATCAAGCCTCCCTTTAGCTGTTCCTTACTATTTGTTAATTCCTTTTCAGTAATTCCGTCCTGCTTTAATTTTCCAAGGGTTTCCTGAATGGTTTCAAATAATACATTTAGCTGCTTCGCGCCTGTTCCCCCGTAAACTGTGACAATCCCGCTATCCTGATAGGCAGAATGGTAAGAGAAAACGGAATACGCTAAGCCGCGCTGCTCACGGACTTCTTGGAATAGCCTTGAGCTCATGCTGCCGCCGAGAATATTATTCAACGTGATCAAGCTGTAAATATCTTCATGGCCAACCTTTAATCCTTCATACCCAATACATAAATGTGCCTGTTCTGTTTCCTTTTTCCGCGACATACGATTGGAATGAAAGTCAGGAATATTTTCAGATACCTCTTTTGCCCCGCCTTCATATGAACCAAAATATTTTTCAACCTCTTGAATAAAAGATTCGGATATATTGCCCGCAATCGAAATGACAACATTTTCGGGCGTATATCTTTCATGAATATATTCTTTGAGTGACTCTCCGCTGAAGGTATTGAGCGTTTCCTCTGTTCCGAGAATTGGATAGCCCAGCGGGTGGCCGCCATAAACTGCTCTGCTTAATAAATCATGAACGATATCGTCCGGGGTATCTTCATACATTTTGATTTCTTCAAGAACGACATTTTTTTCCTTCTTTAATTCCTCCTCAACAAAGGTGGAATTAAAGAACATATCAGCCAAAACATCTAAAGCAAACTTTGAATGAGTATCAAGGACTTTTGCATAATAACATGTATATTCCTTAGAAGTAAAAGCATTCACTTGACCGCCAATGCTATCAAAGGACTCAGCTATTTCCTTAGCTGATCGCGTAGTGGTGCCTTTAAAGAACATGTGTTCCAAAAAATGAGATATTCCGTTTGTTTGTGGATTTTCATTTCTGGAACCAGTGCCAATCCAAACACCGATTGCAACTGACCGCACTGTAGGAATCTGTTCTAAAACAATTCTTACTCCATTTTGGCAAGTGTATTTATTTATCATCGACTTCCTCCTGTCTCTAAACAGCAGATGCTACTATCCATTGTTAATTATACTGGTTATGACTATTTTCTCCAACTTTTTGGCATTTCTTGCCCCAATTATTTTATGATTCTTTCTTCGTCCATTAATTCAGATACAGTCCCAATTTCCAGGTTTTTTTGCTCAATTAAAGTAATTAGGCGGTCGAGTGATTTTGCCGTTGTTTCAGTTGGGTGCATCAGTACCATCGAACCTTTATTTATTTTTGACATAACCCGGTTGAGCAGAATTTCCGGGGAAGGCTTTTTCCAGTCAACCGTGTCAACCGTCCACATAATTGTTTTCATATGCAGCTCATATGCCACCTTAACTGTTTCATCCCGGTAGCTTCCGCTTGGAGGTGCAAACCATTTGCACTTTTCACCTGTAGCGGCTTCAATAATTTCATTCGTTTTGACCATTTGTTCCCTTGCTTGTGGGGCAGTCAGCTGCTGCATATTTGGGTGTGAATATGAATGATTGCCTACTTCATGTCCAGCGCTGACAATCATTTTGGCAAGATCGGGATTTTTTTTCACCCAGTTGCCTTCGAGAAAAAAACTAACCGATACATTATGTCTCTTTAATGTTGCAAGCATGTCTGGCAAATATTCATTCCCCCAGGCAACATTGATGATAAAGGTTACCATTGGTTTATCGGGATGTCCCTTATAAATAGGGGAGGCTGGCAAATCCTCCAAATGCACTTTGGGTTTTAATTGTGTGAAAACGAGTCTCTTTTCATCAAAAATCCCCTTATTTTTCATGTTTTTATAGGAAGCCGCTATATCAACTTTAACCCCGTTATACCCTGGGATGGCTTTCCAAACTTTATCGATTCGTGCATTAGAAGGTGGTATTTCGTATGTAGAAGCATTTTGCAAAATACTTTGGTATAGAGGGTCTGATGCTTTACCCGCTGGAAGTGCGGATTCCGTTAAAGCAGCCACGTATTCATTCACCATTGGATTATTCACAGCAATCCATGCTGCCAAACAAATTACCACTATTATACTTGCCTTTTTCATTCTACCTTTCCCCCTTCTTTATAGATTATGTAAATGGGGGACAAGGTAGAACATATTCAAAAAGGGGAAGCGCCTTGATCAGACGCTGTATCTGAACCATTCTTTATATTTTATTTCATGAAAAAAGCCAGGGTTTCCCCTGACTTCCATTTGGGATTAAATTTTGAAAACTATTGTTTTTCTTCAGCTTTTTCCCGCTGCTCTTTTAATACTGCTTTACGGGATAGGTTTACACGGCCTTGTTTATCAATTTCGGTTACTTTTACTAAAATTTCGTCCCCAATTTTAACAACATCCTCCACTTTGCCTACCCGCTCTTCAGCAAGTTCGGAAATATGAACAAGTCCATCCTTTCCGGCAAATATTTCAACGAATGCACCAAATTTTTCGATGCGTTTAACTTTTCCAAGATACATTTGACCAATTTCTACTTCGCGAACAATATCTTCAATGATTTTCTTGGCCATTTGATTCATTTCTTGGTTGGTTGATGCGATAAAAATGGTTCCGTCCTGTTCAATATCAATCTTAACGCCGGTTTCCTCAATGATCTTATTGATTTGTTTACCGCTTGGTCCAATTACATCACGAATCTTATCAGGGTTGATGGTCATCGTTAGTATTTTCGGAGCAAATGGAGACAGTTCAGATCTAGGATCAGAAATTGTCGCAAGCATTGAGTCTAAAATCTGCATTCTGCCAACCTTTGCCTGCTGCAGGGCTTCCTCTAGAATTTCGCGGGAAAGACCTTCTATTTTAATATCCATCTGTAGTGCTGTAACCCCTTTTGCAGTACCGGCCACTTTAAAATCCATGTCCCCGAGGTGGTCTTCCATGCCCTGAATATCTGTTAAAACTGTGTAATGTTCTCCAGATTTTACAAGACCCATAGCAATGCCGGCAACAGGGGCCTTAATCGGGACACCCGCATCCATCATCGCTAACGTGCTGGCGCAGATACTCGCTTGAGATGTCGAACCATTTGATTCCAAAACCTCTGAAACAAGACGGATTGTATATGGAAAATCATTTTCTGCTGGAACAATCGGCTCAAGGGCGCGTTCACCTAAAGCCCCATGGCCGATTTCCCTGCGGCCTGGACCACGGATTGGACCGGTTTCCCCTACGCTGAATAATGGAAAATTATAATGGTGCATAAACCGTTTCTCTTCTTCAACACCTAAACCATCCAGGATTTGCACATCGCCCATTGCCCCAAGGGTACAAATACTTAGCGCCTGTGTCTGTCCGCGTGTAAATAGACCCGAACCATGGGTCCTAGGCAGAATGCCCACTTGTGAGGACAGCGGACGAATCTCGTCAATTTTCCGGCCATCCGGACGAATTTTTTCAACTGTAATTAAGCGGCGGACCTCACCTTTGACAATCTTGTCCAATATTTGTTTTACTTGCTTTAGATCTTCACCCGTCGCTTCCTGCTCCTCATATTTAGCGATAACCTGGGTCTTCACTTCATTGATTGCATTTTCGCGCGCATGCTTTTCTTGAACCTGGATCGCTCTGACCATATCAGCTTCGCACATTTCCCTTACTTCTGCTTCTAGCTCCTGATCAATTTCAAATAAAGTAATCTGTCTTTTTTCCTTGCCAATTTCGGACATAATTTTCTCTTGGAATGCGATTAAACGTTTAATCTCTTCGTGACCAAACATAATCGCTTCCAGCATTACTTCTTCCGGTACTTCATTCGCACCAGCCTCTACCATGTTGATAGCATCCTTCGTTCCTGCAACAGTTAGGTGGATATCACTTTTATCCCCTTGTTCAACAGTTGGATTAATGACAAACTCATTATCCACACGGCCTACCACAACACCCGCAATCGGGCCTTCAAACGGAATATCGGAAACGCATAGCGCTAATGACGAACCAAACATGGCTGCCATCTCTGTTGAACAATCTTGATCAACACTCATGACAATACTGATTACCTGCACATCATTGCGAAATCCATCTGCAAACAACGGACGAATCGGGCGGTCAATCAGCCGGCTTGCTAAAATAGCTTTTTCACTAGGGCGTCCTTCCCGTTTAATAAATCCGCCTGGAATCTTTCCAACCGCATATAGCCGTTCTTCATAATTGACTGTTAATGGAAAAAAGTCTAAATTCTTTGGTTCCTTCGAAGCGGTGGCTGTACTTAATACTGCTGTATCACCATATCTAACCAAGACAGCACCGCCTGCTTGTTTCGCTAATTGTCCAATTTCAACAGTCAGCTTTCGGCCAGCCCAATCCATTGAGTACTCATGTTTCTGTTGTTCCATATTTTTACCCCTCTCGATCTAAATCACTTAGGAGGATGATGCGAAAAATTCGCTTTAATCATCTTACTAAATCTTTAACATATAAAAAAAGCCTTAAAAGCTTATTGTTCAAAATCAAATCATTTATAGTATGCACAAATTATTTCTGACTTAAAAATATGTATAAAAAATTCTCTCTTCTTTTTATTGCTAATAAAAAAGCGGGAAAAATCCCGCTTCTGTTGACTAACGACGTAGACCAAGCTTATTGATTAACTCACGGTAGCGCTGTACATCTTTGTTTCGAAGGTAAGTCAAAAGATTACGACGTTTACCAACCATTTTCAAAAGACCGCGGCGTGAATGATGATCCTTCTTGTGAGTACGCAAGTGCTCGTTCAAATTATTGATTGATTCAGTAAGGACAGCGATTTGAACTTCTGCAGATCCTGTGTCGCCCTCATGAGTCTTAAACTCATTGATGAGTTCATTCTTACGTTCTTGAGTGATAGCCATCCATTTCACCTCCTATTTTACAAATCCCCTGTTACCGAGCAAGCGTCGGTGATTCGACTTGCCAAGCAAAGGTTATTATTAATACGTATTTAAGAATACATTGTTTTTTGTCAAAAAGCAAGATAAATACTTCATATCCTGTAGAAAAATCTTCTTTTATCTTACATTATCAATTGGTTTAGTCAAGTTTCTTAAAGTATTCAATAGTATTTTGTTTATCTTTTTCAATTTGTGCAACAAGTTCATTGATTCCGGAAAATTTCTGCTCTTTCCGAAGATAACGATGCCATTCAATAACTGCCGTCTCTCCATATATTTCTTTGTTAAAATCAAATAAATGAACTTCAACAGACAGCTTCAATGTTTCCTTATTAAATGTAGGTTTGTAGCCAACATTACAAACCCCATGATAGCATGCATCATTCACTTGCATTTTTACTGCGTAAACACCTGTTGGCGGAATCATGTATTCATCATCAAGATCCATATTGGCTGTCGGAAAACCAATGGTTCTCCCCCGTTTATCCCCATGAACGACAATGCCGCTAGTAGTGTAAAACCTTCCTAGCAGGGCCTTAAGTTCGATCATTTTTCCTTCCTTTAAGAGGCTCCGTATTCTTGTGGAACTTACTTTTTCATTGTCTTCAGTAAACTTCGGTACTACTGAAAAAGTAAATAGTTCTCTTGAATGGAATGGCAGTGTCTCCATTGTCCCTTTTCCCATGCTTCCATATGTAAAATCAAAACCAGCCACTACATGCTTTACATTAAGGCCGATTACATATTGATCAATAAATTCCTGCGGTAAAAGCCGGGCAAACTCGGTTGTAAAATGAACGATGAAAAGGTAATCGATCTCTAGTTCTTTCATAAGACTAATTTTTTCTGTTAATGGAGTGATTGTTTTTACATGCTTTGCGCCTTTTCCCAAAACAACGGAAGGATGGGGGTCAAAAGTCATGACGGCACTTCTCAGGCCCTGTTTTTCTGCCTGCCTTTTCGCTTCTAGTATGACCTGTTGATGGCCAAGGTGTACTCCGTCAAAATAACCAAGAGCCATTGCAAGTGGCGGCAAATCTATTTTCTCAATGATTAATGGAAATTCCAGCTTCTTTACTTCCAAATGAAACTCACCTTTTCTATACCTGCTACCTATTAATTTCTTAATACTTTAACCGGTTTAAGAATTCCTACTTTTTGGGGATGCTGTGCATAAATGGCCAATGCCTGTCCATCTAACGTTTCGGCAATAATCGGACCTTCTGTTGATTTTAAATATTCCGGTAATTCTAATAGTGCACCATTTTTCACTTTCTCTGCTACTTTATCATTAATCTGTAATTTCGGCAAATGAGAAAGCGCGGCTTCCAAGGGATATAAGGCTGTTTCCATTTCTCCCGCATCCATCAATTTCTCGATAGATTCAAATGTAAGGCAATCATCCAGGGTAAAAGAAGCTGATTGAATTCTGGTCAGGCAGGACATATGTGCTGGGAAACCCAATTTTTCCCCTATGGTAACAGCCAATGTGCGAATATAGGTCCCTTTGCTGCAACTGACTCTAAAGCTAAAGGAGATGGTCTCCCCGGTAAATTCACTCCGGTCATCCAGCATTTGAATGTCATAAATGAGGACCCTCCTTGTCGGGCGTTCGACTTCTATCCCTTTTCTGGCATATTCATAAAGCCGCACTCCTCCCACCTTTACTGCGGAATACATTGGCGGAGTTTGCTCTATTTCACCCCGTAATGAGTCCAGAACATCAAGGATTTCCTCCCTTGTAATTGTTCGATTGACCATTTTCTTTTCAACAATTTCTCCAGAAGCATCTTCCGTAGTTGTAGAAAAACCGATGGTTACTTCTCCTTCATATGCCTTACCAGCATCGGTGATATATTCTGCAACCTTTGTCGCTTTCCCGATACAAATTGGGAGAACACCTGTCACATCCGGGTCAAGCGTTCCGGTATGGCCGACTTTTTTTGTTTTTAAAATTTTTCTTAATTTAAAAACACAATCATGCGATGTCATTCCAGCTGGTTTAAATAATGGTATTATACCTTCCAAGATGATTGCTCCTATCTAAAAAATGGATAGACCTGGGTCTATCCATTTTAAATATGATTTATTCTTCTTCTAATGGTTTCTCATCTTCATGAATTCGATGCAGTAATGTTTCAATCCGGTTCCCATAATCGATGGATTCATCAAATTCAAAAATGATTTCGGGTGTTTTCCTTAATCTTATACGGTGACCGATTTCAGTTCTAATAAAGCCTTTTGCCTTCGCTAGGCCTTTTAGCGTATTCTCTTTTTGCTCTTCATCACCCAATACAGAAATAAAAACTTTTGCTTGCTGAAGATCGCCTGTTACTTGAACATCAGTAACCGTCACAAAGCCAATCCGGGGATCTTTAATTTTCCGGCCGATGATGTCACTAAGTTCTTTTTTCATTTGTTCTCCAACACGATTTGCTCTGTGGCTCATCATTATTCACCTCTTAACTAAAAGCCATTCATACTCGGTGATCGTTGTTTATTTATTCTAAGAATCAACAGTTGTGCCGGTAATTATTTACGCTCCACTTCTTCCATTACATATGCTTCAACGACATCTCCTTCTTTTACATCATTGAAGTTTTTAATGGTAATCCCGCATTCATATCCCTGTGCAACTTCTTTGGCATCATCTTTAAATCGCTTTAATGCGTCAATTTGACCCTCGAAAACAACAACACCATCACGGATAACACGAACACCGCTGTCACGTGTGATTTTTCCATCCGTTACATAAGAGCCGGCAATGGTGCCAACCTTTGAAACTTTGAATGTCTGACGAACTTCTGCCTGCCCAATAATTTTCTCTTCAAATTCAGGGTCGAGCATTCCTTTCATCGCCGCTTCCATTTCTTCAATTACTTTATAAATGATGCGGTGCAAGCGGACATCTACCTTCTCTGCTTCTGCTGCACGCTTAGCATTTGCATCTGGACGGACATTAAAACCAATAACAATGGCATTGGATGCAGCGGCAAGCGTAATATCGGATTCATTAATGGCTCCGGCGCCGCTGTGAATAATTTTGATATTTACCCCTTCCACATCCAACTTTTGCAAGGAAGCAGCCACTGCCTCGGCTGAGCCTTGAACATCAGCTTTAATAATCACATTTAAATCCTTCATCTCACCTTGCTTTAATTGGTCAAATAGGTTTTCAAGACTGACACGGGATTTTTCACCGCGATGGGCGGCCAATGCCTGCTGAGCACGTGCTTCTCCGACTTGGCGGGCTGTTTTTTCATCATCAAAGACGACAAAGCGGTCGCCGGCCTGCGGAACATCACTTAACCCGGTAATTTCAACAGGTGTTGAAGGACCAGCTTCTTTTACACGCCGCCCGATATCATTAACCATGGCCCGAACGCGGCCGAAAGTATTTCCTACAACAATCGGATCTCCGATTTTTAATGTTCCGTTTTGAACAAGAAGGGTAGCAACAGAGCCGCGCCCTTTATCAAGCTGTGCTTCTATCACTGTACCTACTGCATTGCGCTTTGGATTTGCTTTATATTCTTCTACTTCACCGACAAGAAGAATCATTTCAAGAAGATTATCGATTCCCTCTCCCGTTTTTGCGGAAAGTGGAACAAAAATCGTATCTCCGCCCCATGCTTCCGCAACAAGACCATGCTCAGTCAACTCCTGCATGACGCGATCAGCATTGGCTGCTTCTTTATCCATTTTATTAACTGCGACGATAATAGGAACTTCAGCCGCTTTGGCATGATTAATTGCCTCAATGGTCTGCGGCATAACCCCATCATCCGCTGCAACTACAAGAATGGTAATATCCGTTATTTTTGCGCCTCGGGCACGCATGGTTGTGAAGGCCGCATGTCCTGGTGTATCAAGGAATGTAATTTTTTTACCGTTTTCAACAACTTGATAAGCACCAATGTGCTGGGTAATCCCGCCTGCTTCCCCTTCAGTTACTTTTGTGTTGCGGATAGAATCAAGCAATGTTGTTTTACCATGGTCAACGTGACCCATGATTGTTACGACTGAAGGTCTTTCAACCAGGGATTCCGACGGATCTTCCGTAAAGTATACTTCAAGGTCCGTTGTATCGATTTTGACTTCTTCTTCGACTTCAACACCGTATTCACCAGCAATCAGTTCAATGGCATCTTTATCCAAATCCTGGTTAATAGTGGCCATAACACCGAGTAAAAAGAGTTTTTTGATAATCTCAGAAGGCTCACGATACAATTTTTTTGCCAGTTCTGCCACAGTTAAAGATTCGCTGAAGGTAATTTTAGCAGGTAATTCTTTTTCTTTTTTCTTTTGAGGCTGGGCTTGCTGAACATGAACATGCTTTTTATTTTTATTTTGGTTATTGCGATTTTGATTGTTATTAAACGGCTTATTTTTTGACTTCCCTGAATTAAAGGCCTTATTTTCCTTAGATTGGTATTCTTGATCATGCTTTTTGCCTTCTTTGTTCTTTGGAGGCGCAGCCACCTTCACTTTGTTGGGAACAGCAGTTTTTTCGTCATCATCCTCGAAAGCTTTAGGCGTTGTCTTAACTTGATGCTGCGGCTTTTTGGATTGCTGCTGGTTGGCAGGTTGTGTGTTTGATCGTTTTTGCTGCGTGGAATTCACCTGTTTTGCCTGTGAATTATTCGCTTGTTTAGACTGCGAGTTATTCTTTTCCTTCTTGGTATAAGCTGCATCGAGCTTTTTAATGTCTGCCTCTTCTAATGTTGCCATATGATTTGAAACCTCAATATTCATTTCTTTTAATTTTGTGATGATTTCTTTACTAGAAATGTTGTGTTTTTTTGCATATTCGTAAACACGTATTTTACTCATTATTTTCACCCCCGCTAGATTTAATCGAGCAACGTTACCAATTTCTTTGCAAATCCACCATCCAAAACAGCTACAACTACGCGGGCATCTTTGCCAATTGCCTGGCCAAGAAGATGACGATTTTCCACCATTTTAAATGGAACCTCATACGAATTACATTTATCAGTAATTTTTTTTGTCGTATTTTGTGATGCATCTGCGGATAATAAAATGAGCTTGGCTTTGCCGGCCTGTATCTGTTTCACAGAAAGCTCCTCACCCGATATGATTTTGCGTGCTCGATTGGCTAAGCCAAGCAATGACATCCATTGATTTT